>JALVEU010000279.1 GCA_027030565.1 Gammaproteobacteria bacterium
CGGTCAGGACGATCCCGGCACCGTGGAGGTCAAGGCGGTCACGCCCTTGGGTGTGGAGACCACGGCGAGTTTCGACGTGGACGCCTGAGCCCGCCCGTCCACACGGCTGCCGGCACGCTGCCTGTGTGCCGGCAGCCCGACGCTCGCTACGGCTTGCGTACCACCACTTGACCCGTCACGCCCTGGCTCTCCGGGCCGAGGAAGAACAGATACGGTCCGAGGACCGCGTCGGGTTCGGGCACGTCGCCAGGCTTGGTCCCTGGATAGTTCTCCACGCGTAGCCGGGTGCGCACCGGGCCGGTGTCCACGCCGTTGAACCGGATGCCGCGCTCTTCGGCTGCGAGGATCTTCATGAGCGCCTCCAGCCCCGCCTTGGCAACCCCATACGCCCCCCAGAAGGCCCGCGTGCAGCGGTCCAAGGAGAACACCACGCTGGGGTCGCCCGACGCATCGAGCAGGTCCATGCAGGCATGCGTCATCAGATAGGGTGCATGGAGATTGACCGTCACGACACGCGCCCAGCGCTCCGGCTCGTAGTGGCGGATCGGCGTGAGTCCGCTGGTCCAGCCGGCGTTGTGCACCAGCCCGTCCAAACGACCGAATTCCCCTGCCAAGGTCGCGGCCAGAGCTTCGTACTCCTTGAACGTGGCCGTCTCCAGGTTCAGGGGAAAGATCGCTGGCTGGGGATGCCCCGCATCTTCGATCTCGTCGTATACCCGCTCCAGCCCGGCCAGGTCGCGCGCCAGCAGCACGACCGTCGCCCCCGCCGCGGCGGCCGCCAGCGCCAGCGCCCTGCCGATGCCTTCGCTCGCACCGGTCACCAGGACCACCCGGTCTGCGAGGAGGTCCTCTGGTGGTGCGTAGCGCCAGGTCGATTCCAGGTCCATGGGCACGTGTCCTCTGAGGGGATCGGGCCGGAAATCATACCGGATCGCGGTGCCAACGGGCTGACGGAGACCGCCGGACGACCGGTTCAGGCCCGGTGGCGGGTCCAGCGGCGGCCTTCCGACCACTGCCAGGAGACCAGGGCCGGCACGCCCAGGAGCACCTCGCGCACGCGCTTGACCAGGGACAGGGTGAGCCCGGTCTCCGGGGCGAGCCCCAGGAGCGTGCCCAAGAGCATGAAGCCCCCCTCCTGCACGCCCAGTGCACCGGGGATCGTGAAGCCGACGTTGCGGATCGCCTGGCCGAGGCTCTCCAACAACAACGCTTCGCCGAGGCCCACCGGGTGCCCGAGGAAATGCAGGGCCAGCCACACCTCGCCGGCGCCGGCGATCCAGGCGGCCAGCCGCCAGCCCGTGGATGGCAGGGTGCGCGTGCGCTGGCGGTAGAGCTCGCCCACGGCCCGATCCAGGCTGGCCGCACCGCCCATGGCCCGTATCCAGCGTTCCCCACCACCGGCCATGCCGCTGATCCAGCGCATCAGGGTGTGGAACAGGCCGCGCCGCTGGGCCAACAGGAAGGCGGTGACGAGAACCGTGCCCAGGCCGAGGCCGGCCAGGGCCGCCCAAAAGACCGGTTGTGCTCGGGTGTAGACGAGGAGCAGGACCAGGCCCATGGCGGTGAATATGAGCTGGGCCACCAGGGCCAGGGTGATGTCCACCACGATGCTCGCCCCGGCCAGTGCGCCGGGAACGCCATGCTGCATCAGCAGCCGGGCGCCCACCAGATCGCCACCGATCTGCGCCACTGGCAGGAGCCGGTTGACCCCGTCGCGGATCCAGCGCATCCAGAACATCCGACCGAGGCCGGGTCTGTGGCCCTTGGGAAGGAGCGCCTGCCAACCCCGCGCGTCCAACGCCGTGGGAAGCAAGTAGTATAGGCTGATGGGCAGCAGCCCCCAGCCTGCCCGGGACAGGCCCTGGAGGATGGGGTCGAGGCCCTGCCAGAGCACGAGACCGAGGGCCAGGCAGAGCCCCAGGCCTGCGGCGAGATAGGCGCTCAAACGCACGCGGGAGGTTCGCTTCCAATGAACGGATCGGCGGGCAGTATAGCGATCTTCGAGGCGGAGCTTCGGGCCGACGGGCGCGGATGGTGGACTGCACTGCCCCCGCAGGCCCTCGCTTTCCTCGGGCGGGTGGCGGAATGCCACTGGGTGAGCATCGAGCCCGGAGCCGTGCGTGGCAATCACGCGCATGCGGATCGCAGGGAGGTGGTGTTGGTCCGTCACGACGGGCCCTGGAGGCTCGCCTGGTCGTGCTCCGGAGGGCGCCCTCTGGAGAGACGCTTCGCAGGGCGTGGCGTGGTCTGCGTGGG
>JALVEU010000280.1 GCA_027030565.1 Gammaproteobacteria bacterium
GTGATCACCGAGAGCAGACGAATGCGCCAATCGGGCGCCAGGCGCTCCACCTGCGCCCCTGCGGTGGCCAGGGTGCGGGTGCCCGCGAAGGTCTCCACGGTTCGCCCTTCCACGGCGTCCAGCAGGACGCCCAGGTCCTCGGCCACCACGTCCACCACGCCCAGCTTCAAGGCCTCCTCGGCGGTGAGCGTGGCCGCCTCGCGTACGGCTTGTTCGGCCCAGTCGGCGTTGCGTCCCCGCTGCTGTGCGAGCCCCCGGATGAACGCCACCGCATCGTTGACCAGCTTGCGGGTCATGGCGTCCCCGCCCTCCTCGGGACCCGCTTTGTCCTCGCCCTTACCCGCGGGACCCTTCCCGGGCAGCCCCCCAATCTGCACCGGTGTGGCGGCGCCGAGGGTGGTCGAAGGGGCCATGGCGGCGACGTGGGTGGCGTACAGGATGTAGGTGCCGGCGCTGGCCGCGCGCGCTCCGGGCGGGGCCACATAGCCGATCACGGGCACCGGGCTGGTCAGGATCGCCTTGACGATGGTGCGCATGGCACTGTCCAGGCCACCGGGTGTGTCCATGCGCAGCACCACCGCCTCGGCCTCGCGTTCCTGGCCCTGCTCGAGGCCCTGTTCCACGTAGGCCGCCGTCGCGGCTCCGATGGCACCGTCGATGTCCAGCACGAGCACCGTGCGCGCGGCCGCCTGCCCCGCCGAACAGAGCAGCGACAGCACGAAGATCGACCAGAACCGCATGCGGACACCCAACGAAAGAGCACCTGCCCAGGAGTATACCCCCGCCAGGCGCCCCTCTGGGGGTGCCGCCGACTAGAAGGCGAAACGCGGACGCCTGGAGACGTGCAGCAGGGGCCGCAGGCAGGTCTCGAACACGGGCGTGCGGTGGAACTCCTCCTCGCGCACCCGGCGCACCAGCATGGCCTCCATCACCGGGGGTTCCCCCACCACCACGAACAGCCGTCCGCCCACGGCCAGCTGGCGCTCGAAATCCGTGACGTATTCGGGGAGCGAGCCGGTCACCGCGATGACGTCGTACGCCTGACCCTGGTTCCAGCCATGGGCGGCGTCACCGGTCTCCAGCATCACGTTGCGGATCCCTTCGGCCTCCAGCTTGGCGCGGGCCGATTCGGTGAAATCGGCGAAGATGTCCACGCTGTCCACGCTGCGCCCCAGCCGGGCCAGGCAGGCGGTCACATAGCCGCTCCCCGTGCCGATCTCCAGGATCAGGTCGTCGTCCCGGATCTCCAGGCTCTGGAGCATGCGGGCCTCCACCTTCGGCGCCATCATGAACTGATCGTGACCCAGCGGAATCTCCAGGTCGGCGAAGGCCAGATGACGGTAACGCTCGGGGACGAAGCGCTCGCGGGGCACCGCAGCGATGGTATCCAGCACGCGCTGATCCAGCACCTCCCACGGTCGGATCTGCTGTTCGATCATGTTGAACCGCGCTCGATCGACGTCGAACTCCATCACTGCCCTGCCTCCCGAACACAAACCGGCGCACAAGGTTACGGTCCCGAAGAGGGCCGCGCAACCCAGGAGCAGCGGCGCGCACGCCCATCACTCGTGCCCGCACACGGGCCCATCGGGACCGCGCGGCTTGCAATCCTGTCCCGGGCGTTGCGCAATACGGGTCACCGCAGCCACGGCCTGATACCGTCCATGATCACCGTCTACATGCTGGAGGAGGGGCACCTGCGGCCCGTGGTGGTGACCCGCCGGGAAGACCTCCCCGAGGACGCCTTCTGGGTCGACCTGCTGAGCCCCACAGCGGAGGAACGACGCTGGGTGGAGGAGCGCTACGGGCAGGCCCTGCCCTCGGAGGCGGCCGTTGAAGAGATCGAGTTCAGCTCACGCTTCTTCACCGACCAGGACAACGGACTGCACATTCGCTCGTTCTTCCTCTACGAGTATCCCGAGCGTCCACGCAACATTACGGTGGCGTTCATCCTCAACCGTGGCCGTCTGTTCACGCTGCGTTCGGAGAAGCTCGAGACCTTCCACATCTTCAAGCAGCAGGCGCTGAAGCGCCGCCAGCGGTTCGAGCAACCCTTGGACGTCTTGCTGCGGTTGTTCGAGATCAAAGTGGACCAGATCGCCGATGTGCTCGAGGCGCTGCACAAACGCATCGAGGCCATCGGCACACGGCTGTTCGAAGTGGAGGAAGAGATCCTGGAGACCATCCTGCGAGACCTGAGCACGGCCCAGGACGTCAACGACCAGCTGCGCCTGGGCATGATGGACAAGCAGCG
>JALVEU010000281.1 GCA_027030565.1 Gammaproteobacteria bacterium
GTTGCGGTGGTCGACCATGGCGAGTGCTCGACGGGCCTGCGCTTCGTCCATAAGCCCGTTGGCCAGGCTGGCACGGATCACGGACTTGGGGGAGGCCGCGGCGACGCCAAATTGCGCGCGCAATACAGCCTGGGCTGCCTTCCATGTGGCTTCGAAGCTGTACTCGAACCGCTGGATGGCGGCATCACGAATGATCGGGTCCTGCGCCGCGAGATCCAACTCATCGAAGGTCTTCAGCGCTTGACGGGCGACCGCCAAGCGCCTTTTCACATCGGCCATGGGATCCCCTCTCGGTCGATGGCCTGCTGCAACTCGGGTGGTGCTCGACGGTAATCCACCACATCCACCTCCCAGGGCAGCTGCGATTCCGCCAGTTGTTCCCGGATCTCCGCCAACAGCCAGTCGGGTGTGGGTGCCTCGGCCTGGATGGCCAGGTCGATGTCCGAACCTGGTCGGGCGTCTCCCCGGGCCCGAGAGCCGAACAGGATCAGGCGGGCACCGAGCCGGTCCAGGTAAGGACGCAGCAGGCGCTCGATCTCCACGGCGTCTCGGGAATCCAGCGGCACATCGGCTGTCTTCATGCCTATCCCCGCCTGCGGATGGCGGCGTCCAGACGGCTGGCCACGGTCTGCAGCTCGGGCATAGCGTCGTGGCCTGCCCGCAGCGCCCGAGCCGGTTGCACGGCCAGAAACGGCGCATTGCTCATTAGACCGGGCCATTCCACCAACGGCCCGATGCCTCCGCCCTTGGCCCCGTCGTCCAAGCGGGATCCGAACAGCTTCATCTCGGCCGAAGCCCCGAGCATGCGGTACACCGTTTCACAGATCGTTGCCATTTGACGGGCGGCCAGGCGCATAGATCGGCAAAAGTGGAATTGCAGACGCGCTCGTGCAACATTGTAGCCTCGCATGTATTCGTCTGCGCTGTAACAATCCATGCCGCTTGCCCCCAAGTACAGCCTGTACGACCAGCTCCGCGCCCTGCCGGAGCACCTGACCGGCGAGATCCTCGACGGGCAGCTCTATATGCAGCCGCGCCCGCGGGGGCCGCATGCCTAGGCGGAGTCGGTCCCGGGATCGGAGCTGATCGAGCCCTTCGGGAGAGGCCACGGGGGCCCGGGAGGCTGGTGGATCCTGGTGGAGCCCGAGGTCCATCTGGTCCGTGACACCGAGGTGGCCGTCCCGGACCTGGCCGGCTGGCGCCGCGCACGGATGCCGCAGATACCCCGCGATCACCGCTTCGAGGTGGTACCCGACTGGGTCTGTGAGATCCTGTCCTCGTCCACGGAGAGCAAGGACCGGCGCATCAAGATGCCGTTGTATGCCCGATACGGGGTGCAGTATGCCTGGCTGGTGGATCCCGATGCGCAGCGGCTGGAGGCCTGCGCCCTGCGCAACGGCCAGTGGCGGCACCTGGGAACCTTCGGCGACGGGGATATAGTCTCGGTGCAGCCTTTCGAGGCCGTCGCCGTCGAGCTTGGGGATCTCTGGGTGTAGGCAGACTCAGCGCCTCACGTCCTGGTAGATCGCCTCCACCGCCAGCTCCGTCCCCAGGCAGTCCAAGGCGAGAGCGCCTTCGGTCACTTCTTCCGGCAGCCAGTCCGCACGGCGCCGATAGATCTCGACCAGCGGCGGGTCCTGGGACACCAGCAGGTATTCCTGCAGGCTCGGCAGCTGGATGTAGGTGAGCAGCTTCTCGCGCCGGTCGATGCGCTCGGTGGCCGGCGACAGCACCTCCACCACCAGGCAGGGTCGCGTGACGTAGTAGGCCTCCCGATCCTCCGGGTCGCAGGCCAGCACCAGGTCCGGGTAATAGAAGAAGGTCCGCCCGCGCAGGTCGATGCGCACCTTCATGTCGTTGGTGAACAACGCACAGCCCCGCTCGCGCGCCGCAGGCGTCAGGGCAAAGGCCAACGCATTGACGATCAAGGCGTGGCGGCGGCTGGCCCCGGTCATGGCGTAGACCTGACCGTCCAGGTACTCGTGACGCACCTGGCCGTCGCGCTCGGCCTCCAGATAGGCTGCGACGCTCAGCTTGTTCGATTTCGTGGCCGCTTCGGCCATCGGATTCCCTCGGTTACCGGCCTTACATTAGCATAGGCCCGTCGCACGGGATTCAAAAACGAGGCCATCGCAGATGCTCGAACGAGCATCCAAGCGTTTGGCTCCTCCTCAAGTCCAAACGGTCCCTCACGTCTTCGCCGCGCAGGCTGGCACGAAGAACTCGGTGCGTCTTTTCGGGTTGCGCCT
>JALVEU010000282.1 GCA_027030565.1 Gammaproteobacteria bacterium
GGAACGAGTGGGCGCTGCGCCGCATCATGGCCGACACCTCGCGCTACACGCGCAGTCGCCTGATCCCGGCGAGCTTCTACGCCACCGACAAGCCCTGGGAGTACATCGCCAATCTGCTCCATCAGGCGCTGCCCCTGGAGCGCATGGTCCTGTTGGAGCGCATTCCGGGCATGCATCGCGTACGCGTGGTCGACGCCCCCTACTGCGTGGGTGAGGACGAGATCCACGAGCGGCGCCGCGACTTTCACCGAACGCCCTACACCACCGCGCTGGCGAACCCGGGGCCTCTGCAGACACCACGCCCCTTCCTCAAGCCGCGCGGAGAGGCGGACGAAACCCCGCACTATCTGCTGGCCCTGAGCTATGCCGGTGAGGTGCAGGGCTTCTGGGCCTTCACCCTGGACGCGGAGGGGTCCGAGCAACGGGAGCGGGTCCTGCAGACGGCAGAGGCCCTCGGGCGACGCATCGCGGAGATGCTCTACCACCGCTCCCGCTGGATCCAGGAGGCCGCCCAGCAGGGGCTGATGGCGCGCGTCCTCGGGCTGCGCGAATGGAGCGAGGTACTGCTCGCCCGCGTCATCCGCTCCCTGGCCTTCGTGGAATGGCGACTGACCAGTCTCGAGCAACTGTTCCACGGCGTGGAGGACGCCCTGGTGCTGTACGACTTTTTCGGCCAGGTGCTCTATGCCAATCGGCCGATGGAATCGCTCATGCGCCGGGCCCACATCCCCTTCTATCGCATGAGCGCCCTGGAGCTGGTGAGCACCCTGAGCGGTCAGTCCACCGACCGGGCGCGTCTGGCCCTGGCCAGGGTCCTGGTGGAGCAGGACCGCGTGACGCTGCCCGTCCCGGCCCTGGAGGACGCCACCCACGCCTACCGGCTGGAACTGCGCCGGCTGGCAAGGGACAAGGCGGATGCGCCGGACCAGAAGCCGTTCCGCTTCGAAGGCGTGTTGCTGGTCTGCAAAGACGTCAGCCTCGTCAAGACGCAGTTTCGATCGCGGACGGCCATCCTCGAACGCGTGGCGGCGGCATTGCGCGCCTTTCGTGACCGCATACAGGAACCCGATGCGCCGGAGCAGGCCGAGGGGCTGGCCCGGCTGCTGGATCGGGTCACCGCCCACCTGGCAGACATGGGAGACGTGGACCAGTCCGGGGTCATGGCCGTGCAGCTCGTCCCCCTGCTGGAGCTCGCGATCCAGGCGTCCAAGGCGGCTGGCGGGAAGAAGATGCTGCACTGGTCGCTGGAAGGACGGGAGGATGATCCCGTAGTGCTGGCCCACTCGACCCGCCTGGTCGAGGGGCTGCGTGCCCTGCTGGGCTGGCTGGGGGAAGACGCACGTCACGGAGGCACCATCCGCGTGACCCTGCGGACCGAACCGGAACAGGCGGTGATCGAGCTCCAGGACGAGGGCTACGGCCTGGCCCCGGAACAGATCGAGCGGCTGCTCGGTTCCGAGCAGCCGGAGCCGGCCTATCGTCTGGTGCGGCGACTGCGGTCGGATCTGGAGGAATGGGGCGGCGACTTCGCGGCAGACGCCCAACTCGGTGAGGGGCTCCGTTTCGTGATCCGACTGCCCAGGCTTCTCTAGCAGGCCGATGAAATGCGCTCAGGTTGAGTGGGAGAAGAGGCGAAAATGGGCGAAAAAGCGCAATTCACACAGCAGTCAACGAGCATTTCGAGGCCATTTTCAACGCCGGATCGCACGCGCATGAGTAGAACTTCGACAGCCTGCTAGGCGCGGAGACACGGTGTGTCTCCATGACCCCGACGCCCATCGAGATCTTCCCGCCCGGGCTCTCCGGCTCGGTCATCACCTGTGTGTGGGTGGGGCTGCTGGTGGTGGCCTTCTTCAACCTGCGTCTGGGCTGGGTGCTCTCGGGGCTCGTGGTCCCGGGCTACCTGGTTCCGTTGCTCATCCTCAAGCCTTGGTCGGTGCTGGCCATCTTCGTCGAGGCCATCGTCACCTACGGGCTGGTCTGGACCTATTCCGAACGGCTCAACCGGCTGGGCCTGTGGTCATCGGTGTTCGGACGCGACCGATTCTTCGCGTTGCTGGTGACCAGCGTGGCCGTGCGCCTGGTGTTCGACGGCTGGGCCTTTCCGGCGATCGGCGACTGGTTCAATGCCCACTACGCCGTCAACCTGGACTTCAACGCGAATCTGCACAGCTTCGGGCTGGTCATCGTCACCCTCATCGCCAACCTGTTCTGGAAGCCCGGACTGGTGCGTGGCCTGGCGGGCATGGTGACGATCCTGGGCGTGACGTTCGCCATCGTGCACTTCGGCCTGGAGCCCTGGACCAACTTCAGCCTCACCCGGCTCCAATACATCTACGAGGACCTGGCCGCCTCCCTGCTCGCCAGCCCCAAGGCCTACATCATCCTCCTGAGCGCCGCGTTCATCGCCTCGCGCATGAACCTGCACTACGGTTGGGAATACAGCGGAATCCTGATCCCCTCGCTGCTGGCCCTGCAGTGGTATCAGCCGGTCAAACTACTGACTTCCTTCGTGGAGGCCTTCATCATCCTCATGCTGGCCGGGCTGCTGCTCAGGACTCCGCTGCTGCGCCACGCCAACATCGAGGGATCACGCAAGCTGGTCCTGTTCTTCAACATCGGCTACGCGTACAAATGGCTCCTGGCGCTCGCCGTCGTCACCTGGTTCCCCTACGTCAAGGTCACCGACGCCTTCGCCTACGGATATCTGCTCGCCACACTGATGGCGATCAAGATGCACGACAAGGAGGTGGCTGGGGTCCTGACCCGTGCCAATCTGCAGACCTCCCTGGTGGCGGTCGCCGTGGCCACCGCCGTGGGCTACTTTCTCAGCACACTCTCCGCCCAGCTGCCCGCATCCCACGCGCAGGCTCCGGCCTCGACGCCTCCACCCCCTCGGGCGGTGGCACGCGCCCAGCCCTCCGAACTACTGCCCTATCTGCGTGCGTACAAGCCGGATCTGTACGCCCGCAACCGACGCGTGCCCACGCCGACACCCGACCAGCTGGCCACCTTCGACCGCGCACTGGACGCGCTGGACCGGTTCCTGGAGACCCGCCGTCCCGGGCACCTGGACGCGGCCCGGGAGAGGCTCGGTGCCGTGGGTTACGATCTGACCCGGCTCGAAGGCCGTTACCTGGTGCTGCACGAGCGCGATCCGCTGCGCGGCTGGGGGCTGTACGTGGTGGACACCCACGCGAGCGGGACGCTCGCGATCGAGGTCCCCGCCCCCGCCAACGAACGCGGCACACTCGACGCCGGGGCCTGGCTCTTCCGCCTGCAGGGGGCCCGGACGCTATCGCTGGCCGGGGCCCCGCGGCAGGTGAATCCCGACCGCTCCGCGGACGTGCTCTTCGCCCGGGACGGTTTTTTCACGCGATTCCACCGCCGCTTCGGCGATCACGACACCCTGCAGGTACGCGGCTACACCGCCGCGGTTCGCCGCCAGTGGCTGCGCGTGCGGCAGGCGCGGGCCGAACCCGGCGCGATGCCGCCGCCGAGCCTGTGGGTCCTGGACAAGCTCCCTGCCTCGCTGCACCTGGAGCGACTGGAACGGGCGGTGCAGCGCCTCACGGTGCTCTGGCAGCCCACCGACACGATCAACCGTCAGCGTGACCTCAGCGGCACGGGATTCGCGGAGCTCTTCCTGGACCCCGATGCCTTGCGCGCCTTGTTCGTGGCCTCCATCGGCGGCGGCGAACGCACGCGGGGGCTGTCGCGCGCCGAGCGCATCGACGGTTATCTCCAGCGCTGGCTGCTGGAGGGCAAAGGGCGCATCGCGGGGCGCGGCTCGGAGGCCTATGCGAGACCTGCGCTGGAAGCACTGTTCTACTTCGACGAGGAGATCCTCACGCCGCTGATGCATGTTGCCGCCCGAACGCGCGAACCGGACTGGGACGGGCAGCAGCTCTCACCCGACCTGGACACGGTGGCCAGCGCCGCCTATGTCATGGGCTATCGCCTGGTCCGTTACCGGCACCTGCGCACCGGAGAACAGTACCTGCTCCTGCAGGAGCGGTTCGACGACCCTTCGGTCACCCCGCGCCACTGGGGTACCTATGTGTTCCGGCTCGGCCCCAGCAGCCCCCTGGTGGTGGAGATTCCACGGCCCCTGTTCGAACGGCACAGCTTCGAGTACGGCGTCAGCCTCTTCGAGCGCGTGCGCGCGCGGCTCCTGCTCATCGCCGGGGCTCATCCGTTGGCCAATGCCGACGGCAGCGCCGACCCGGTACGCATCGAGAACACGGCCAGCGTATTCAATCTCGCTCACCAAGTGGCACTGCGTGAGTCCTGGGAGGAGCCCCTGACGGCACTCCAGATCCGGGCCTTCGTGTGGAAGCCCCACATGGGCCCGCAGCCACCGGACGTGATGATGGCCTCAGGGGCGGGCATCCCCACCTGGGATCCGCTGCCGCCCGCCATGGCCCAACTCCTGAAGCTGCTGCGGCGAGACGGTCTGAGCCTCGTCCCGGTGGAGGGCACCTCCACCACCGCGGGCTACGAGGCCACCTCCCTGCCCCAGGCCCTGTACGCCGATACCGTGCCCCACAAGGCCTTCTATGCCGTCTGGCTCTCGCCCGACCTGCGCGCGGTGTACCGCCAACAGGCCGAATCACGTCTGCAGCTTCAGGCCTTCCGCGTACTCGGCCTCGAAAACCTGGAATGGGATTTGCCTCAAGAGCTCCCACGCCGAGTGAACGCAAAGGGATCGGCACCCCTGCCCGGGGGGCTGCGTCGGCTGTTGGCGGCCTATGTGGAGCAGCGCGACATCGCCGCCCTGCGCAATGCACAGCGCCAGTGGCCGCACTACCGGCTGGCCCGCGTCGTGGACCTGGAATCGCGGCAGGCCTTCCTGCTGGTCGGCACGCGGGACGGACGCCCCGCCGCCCTGGCCAACCTCAGCCCCGTGAGCGGCGCGAGCGAGGTCGCGCCGTCCCGCCCACTGGAAGAGCAGGCGGTCCGTGACTTCGTCGAGGCGCGGACCGGCTGGCTGATCCTCCACACGCCATGAGGGCGCTCGGATACACGCTCGGCCTGATCCTGCTGGCCCTGGCCGCCGAGCCGGTGGTGCTGTGGCTGAGCCACCTCGAACTGCCGGCGCCGGCGCAGCGCACACCGCTGCCCGCTGCATTGCTCGCCCAAGCGCGCAGCACCCCGGCCAGCGCCATCGTCCCGGGCCAGAGCCTGGTCTATCCGGTGCAGCGCGACGCCCGCCGCGAGATCAAGATTCTCAGCCACGGAGAGCTGCCGCGGATGCCAGCGCACGAAGACCTGGAGCGGCAATGGTCCTACACACTGGAACTGGAGTGGCTGGACGGTGCAGACCGGACCCTGCGCCGGCGCCAGATCGTGGTGCGCACGAGGCTGACCCGCTACACCTGGCAGGGTCGGACCGTCACCAAGGCCTTCTACCCCTATCGCAGTGAGATCCCCACCAACGCGGAGGTGGCCCGCATCCGCTTCCAGGACCTGCCCACCGCGCACCGCCTGCGTGTCCGCCTGCTGCGCCTCGACCCCGATCTCACCGCGGTCGCAGTACGCGCCTACCAGCGAGAGGTGCTCCCGGAATTCAAGCTGGCGCACGAGTGGGGACGTCTCAGCCCCGCGTACCGGGCGCGTCTGGCCAAAGGCAACGTGTACGGCCCCGAGTTCCTCAGCGAACGGGAACGGCTCGCCCTGGTGCGCCGGCGGTGGCGCCCGTTGGGGCCGGTGGCGACCCCACGCGATGGCGCGCGCCTGCTCTACCTGCTCGATCAGCTGCGGCTGCAGCGCCTGGAACCCCCACCTCCACCGGTGGGGTTGCGTGCCGACGTCAACCACCGGGTCGTGGTCCCCATCCCCCCGGGAGGCGGGGAGGTGGCCCTGCACTTCCAGAAGGGCGACCGCGTCGCCGCTTCCGGGCAGGCCGCGATCCACTGGTATCCAGAAGAGTCCGGTGAGCGCCGGCAGTGGAACGCGGTGCCCTTGGACCGCCCCTGGCGGATGCGGCTCGCGGGCGCCGGCCTGCTGGAGCTCGCCGTGGCACAGACCCTCTATGTCAGGGCACTGTGGAACGGCGCCGAGATCACACCGGATCCGCCGCGCACCCCCATGTACCGCCCGGACGGGGAATCTTTGCGCTTCGCACTGCACCCCGGTGTGGACACGGCGCAGATCCTGCGCGTCACCTGCCGCCTGCTGCGCCCGGTGACCGGCCGTTTCTCCCCGCAACGGTTGCGACTGCACGTGGAAGACGCCGCCGACCGTATCCTTTCCACGATCCCCCTGGACTGTTCGACGCGGCCATCGCTGTACGATCGGCCGGCGGGCGCATGGGGCGAGACGCACGAGGTCTCCGAGCCGGAGGCGGTCTACCTGCGGGTCCCGCCGGCCGCGCGCACCCTGGTGGTCGAGGCCGGACCTGGGGCACTGGTGGCAGTCCACACGCGCCCGGACGGGCTGCGCCATCTCACCCGCGTGCCCGAGGACTACTTCACCGATGATCCACAGGGTCTGCGCTGGTGGATGTGGTTTCCCCTGCGTGCACTGGACCAGCGCAATTGGGAACGGCAGGGCCGCGTGTTGTGGATCCAGGCCCAGCCTCGGCCGCCGCAGGACGACCCTCTGCTGGTCCAGGGCCGGTACGCCTGGATGTCACTGGAGCCCGTCACCCCCGACGTGGCCCGCTATGTACTCGCGCCCCGGGAGAGCCGCCTTCCGGTACGGGCCAGCGCCTTGGAGACGCTGTTCACTCCGGTGCCGGCGGGGCGGGCGTTCGAGGTCCGGCTGAGCCTGGATCCACGCCCCCCCAGCCTGCGGCCGCGGCTGGTCTACGAGCAGGACCCGCCGCGCCACCAGCGGGTGCGCGTGTGGGTCGACGGCCGGCTGCACTGGTCCGGCAGGATCTCGGGCAGGCAAGGACTGGTGCACCTGCCTGCGCTGGACCCTGGCATCCACCGTTTCCGCATCGAGCCGGAGCATCCGGAGGGTCGCTGGCTGCTCAGCCACGTGGCGGACGCCCCGTCCTACTGGGTGCTGCGCCTCGCCTACCGGCTGGAGGCGAACACGCCTCTGGAGTTCGCGCACGAGAAGGCCCCGGGCGAGGAAACGCTCGTCGCCTGGCTGTTCCTCCCCGACGGGGAAGACGCCCGCGCGCGGCTCCAGGTGGATATCCTGGG
Source organism: Gammaproteobacteria bacterium (assembly GCA_027030565.1). GTDB lineage: Bacteria > Pseudomonadota > Gammaproteobacteria > JAJDOJ01 > JAJDOJ01 > JALVEU01. The sequence goes on from JALVEU010000282.1 coordinate 7,158, forward strand.
CGCACCGACACCACCACTCGTGCCGTTGCAGGGATGGACCTTGCGCCACAGGACCTTCACCCTGGCCCCCGGTGCCGGCGGTCCGCTGCCGCTCATTCCCGCACGGGAAGAAGCGGTGAACGGGGGACGGCGCTTCTTCCTCCCCTTGCACGGAGACCTGCCCGCCGGGCGCTATCGCATCCGTTTCCGTCTCGATACCCCTACAAGGGCCTATCTGACGCTCGGCCGGATCCAGGCCGGCGAGCCGACAGTGCTGCGTGTGCTGCGCATACCCGCCACGGAGATCCCACCATGAATCTCATCCGTGAGCCCCTTCGCCTGCTGAGCATGGTGCTGCCGCTCTGTACCCCGGTCCTCACCCAAGCGGCCACGGACCTGGCCTCGACCCTGTCCCAAATGCTGGACGAGGCCACGCAGGGACACTACGTGGAACCGACGCCGGCGGCGCTGTCCACGGCGGAGAGCCTGTTCGCGGCCGAGTTGGAGGCCCTGGATCCACAATGGCTGGACGCCCAGTGGGACGCCCTGGGCTTCGAACGCATGGCGCTCCGGCATCCGGAATGCGCCGACTGTGTGGTGATCCAGGAACAGCCCTGGCGCCGGGAGGGCCGGGGCTGGTTCCTCCTGCGTCCTCGTTCCAGCAGCCGGATCGCCCTCCAGCTGCCCCACAGCCGCAAGGACCTGGACACCGGAGCCATCGGCGTGCGGCTGGCTGCCGAGCACGCCTTCCTCGCCGCGGCCTGGAACACCGTACGCCGAGACCAGCCCACCGGAGTGGATGGCCGCTCCGCGGATCTGGCCCACCTGCCGCACAGCTATTTCAACGCCCTGACCCGGGCCCTGGCCGCCTCCGGACGCATGGACCACCTGGTCCAGATCCACGGCTTCGCCCAGTCCAAGCGCCGCACGCAGGCCGGCCGCCGATCCGAGGTCATCGTCAGCGCGGGAGCGCGCCCGGCCAGCATCCCGGCACGCAGCCTGAGCGCCTGTCTCAGGGAACGGCTGAGCCCGCAGACGCGCCTCTATCCCGACGAGGTCCTGGAGCTGGGCGCACGGACCAACGTTCAAGGGGCCATCGTACGCAGCACGGGGCGCAGCTTCCTGCACGTGGAGCTCAACCGGGACCTGCGTCGGCGGCTGCGCCACGAACTCCACCTGCGAACCCAGTTGTTGGACTGCCTGCCCGGGTGAGCGGTATACGCGCATTACGGACCTGCTGCTGCGCCCTGATGGCCCTGGGGCTGCTCGCCTCGGCGAGTCCCGGCGGTCTGGCCGCCCCCGACGCGCGAGCGATCGCGTGGGGCGAGCAGGTCGGGGCAGCCCTGCGCTGGGATCCGGTCACGCGCGATCCGTACTGGATCTCCGAAGCGGGCGCCTCCGGGCTGGCCGCCCGGCTCGGCCTGGACACCGGTCGCGTGCGTCTCGGACCCGGCGAGTCGGTGCACCTCTGGCTCCCCGCCCACGAGCGCCTGCGCCTGGCCCCACAGGAGGAGACGCCCCCGCCGAAGATCCGCGTGGCGCAAACGCCCGGTCTGTGGGCCGTATACCGGCCCACGGCGGGACCCGAAGACATGCTGCT
>JALVEU010000283.1 GCA_027030565.1 Gammaproteobacteria bacterium
CGCGGCGGCGGGCTGCAGTGGCCCGTAGGCGTCGAAGACGTGATGGAGGATGCCGCTGCCCGAGGTGGCGGCGAGAAACGGGCCCCGCAACCCGATCAGACCCCGTGCCGGCATCCGGTAGTCCATTCGCACACGACCGGTCCCGTCGGGCTGCAGATCCAGCAGCTCGCCCCGGCGCTCGCCCAGCATCTCCATCACCGTACCCTGATGCGCCTGCTCCACGTCCACGGTCACCAGCTCGTAGGGCTCCTGCAACTCGCCCTCGTGCTCACGGAGGATCACCTCGGGCCGCGAGACGGCGAGCTCGAAACCCTCACGGCGCATGTTCTCGATCAGGACGGCGAGATGGAGTTCGCCGCGTCCAGAGACGCGAAAGCGATCGGGGTCGTCGGTGTCCTCCACCCGCAGGGCCACGTTGTGCAAGAGCTCCTCGTGCAGACGCTCCCGCAAGACCCGGCTGGTGATGAACCGGCCCTCCTGCCCCGCGAACGGCGAGGTATTGACCTGGAAGGTCATGCTCACGGTGGGTTCATCCACGTGCAGTGGGGGCAGGGGCTCCACGGCCTGGGGATCACAGACGGTGTCGGAGATGTGCAACGGATCGAGGCCCGTGAACGCGACGACCTCCCCGGCCCGGGCGGCTGCCAGCTCGCGGCGTTCCAGGCCGTGGAAACCCAACACCTGGAGCACACGTCCCCTGCGCTGCCGGCCGTCTCGGTCCACCACCGTCACTGCGGCATTGCGCCTCAATACCCCGCGCTGGATCCTGCCGATCCCGATGACGCCCACGTACTCGCTGTAGTCCAGGGCACTCACCTGGACCTGCAGGGGGCCTTCGGGGTCCACCGCAGGGGGCGGGACGTGCTCGACGATGGCGTCGAACAGGGGCCCCATGTCGATGCCGCGCACCGATGGATCGAGCGTGGCATAGCCCTCCAGGGCCGAGGCGTACACCACCGGGAAGTCGAGCTGCTCGTCGGTGGCGCCCAGGCGGTCGAAGAGTTCGAAGGTCTGGTCCAGGACCCAGTCCGGCCGGGCACCCGGGCGGTCGATCTTGTTGACGACCACGATCGGCCGAAATCCCCGCGCAAACGCCTTGCGGGTGACGAACCGCGTCTGCGGCATGGGCCCCTCCACCGCGTCGACCAGGAGCAGCACCGAATCCACCATGGTGAGCACGCGCTCCACCTCGCCGCCAAAGTCGGCGTGGCCCGGCGTGTCCACGATGTTGATGCGGTAGTCTCGCCATGCGAGCGCGGTGTTCTTGGACAGGATGGTGATCCCGCGTTCGCGCTCCAGATCGTGACTGTCCAGCAGCCGTTCGGGCGCAGCCGAACGGGGGTCCAGACTCCCGGACTGCTGCAGCAGGCGGTCCACCAAGGTGGTCTTGCCATGGTCCACGTGGGCGATGATCGCGATGTTGCGCAACTGCTCGATCATGAAGAACCGTTCACTGGGTGATGAAACCGTCCGGGATCCGGTCGCCTCCCGCCACCGCCCCGGTGATGCATGCGCGACGGGCGCTCAGCGCCCGAGCTGCGGCAGTTCCAGACGGTTGGGATCCTCGCCGGAGTGAGCGGCCTGCTGGCCCGCACGCAGTATGAACCAGCCCCCGGCCGCGGAGATGCCCAGGGCCAGGATGTAACCGGTGAGGAAATACCACCAGCCGCGGCGCCGCCCGGCCAGGAGCCACAGGCTGCTGATCAGGGCGAAACTCAGGGCCACGAACCAATACAGGGCCCCCGCGATCCCGCTCCACTCACCCAGCTTGGCCGACTGCCCGGGATCCAGATCGAGGCGCACCACCCACACGCCCAGCGCCGCCACCGCGGCGAGCACGGCCACGTGCAGCAGGGTCTGCCAACGCATCACGCCACCGCGCTCACATCATGCGCCCATGCTGGGGCGGCATCTGGAGGAAGTAGCCCTGCTCCCGCAGGCAGCGCAGTACCTCGCTGGCCTCGGCCGCCGCCAGCCGCCGGCGTGGCGACAGTTCCAGCTCCAAGGCCAGTTCCATTCGCCCGAACAGCTCCAGCAGGCCGTCCGGCACCTCGGAGAAATCGTCCCGTGCCGGCACGAAGAGGTAGGCATCCGGACGGCGCCGGCTCCGATAGACGAAGCACTTCACGAGCCGCCCCCGGATCGCACCGGTGCACTGGGCGTGAGCACCTCGGCACTCCGGATCTGATTCAACAGGTACTCGTAGGCCACCCTTCCGGTGCCCTGTTGTTGCTCCACCATCAGCGACTCGTCCGCCCCGGGCATGAGCATGCCCTCCACGGTCCGCCCGTCCCGAAGTACCAGACGCGCCCGACTGCCCAGGTAGCCCCGGAGGCTGCCCACGGGGACTTTGCGCCAGGCGAGCACGGGCCTGGACGGTGGTTGGACGGCCTGTTCCGGCTGCGGCGGGAGGGGCGGTGCGGGAGGAATCTGGTAGATCTCTTCGAGCGGGTCCACCTTGAGGATCTCGGGGTCCTTGGGCACGGCGGCCTGGTTGGGCAGTGGCTCGTCTGGGGGTACTGCGGTGGGCAGCCGCTCGGCCACCTCCTCCACCTCGCTGCGCATCTCGGGCGGCAACACCGCACCGATCCGGTCAAGGCTGGCCATCACCGAGCGGCCGGCGCCCCCATACCAGCCCACCGCGGCCAGGAGCAGCCCGAGCACGCTCACCAGGAACGCATACCGGACCCCAGGCTGCCGCCATTCCAACAGCGCATAGATGACGTACAAGGGGGTCAACACGACCAGGACCACACCCCACAGCAGGCTCGAGCGGAACGCGGCCACCACGATCCAGAGCACGGCGGCCAGCCAGACCAGCAGCCCGGCCGCGAGCAACAGCAGCATCACTTGCGATTGGTCGACGGCGATATCCATGCAACTTCCTCAGTCCGCCAGATAGGTATAGGCACGCAGCCCCAGGGCGAGCTCCCCGAGCAGCTGGCGCAGCTCGTCGTCGGACAGCCCCGCACGCACCAGCTTGTGGCGATAGGTCTCGAACAACCGGTCGGGATCATAGTGCACCGAGCGCAGCAGCGCCTCCACGCGATCACCGGCCTCGGGACATGCGAAGCGGAACGCACCGCCCGGGCCCAACTCTACATCAACCGAATGCGTATCACCGAACAGGTTGTGACGATCCCCCAGGATCTCCTGATAAGCCCCTACCAGGAAGAACCCCAGCGCGTACCGTTCTCCGGGACGCAGCGCGTGGACCGGCAACGTGGTCCCCACGCCGCCCCCGTGCGCATACCGCGAGATCTGCCCGTCGGAGTCGCAGGTGAGGTCGTGGAGCACTGCCCTGCGCACCGGCTGCTCGTCCAGGCGCGTGAGTGGCACGATGGGAAAGATCTGATCGAACGCCCAGATGTCGGGCAACGACTGGAAGATCGAGAAATTGACGAAGTATTTGTCCGCCAGCCGCGCGCCGAGTTCCTCCTGCAGCGCCCGCGGCAGGACCTGTGCATCGCCCCGCAGCAGCCCGGCACAGGTGCGGGCATAGAGCGCCTCGGCCACGGCACGCAGCCGCAGGTCCACCTCTCCCTCCACGAACAGGGCCTGCATCTCTTCGAGCAGGCGCCGCGCACGGCGATGCACCCGCTGGGCGTCGGCCGGGTCCGGATCGCGCTCCAACGCGCGCAGGCGCTGGATCTCGCGGGGTTCGCCGGGGTGGGCGGCCGGGGCCCGCAGTCCGCCGTCCATACGCTCGGTGTCCACCACGCGGGCCACCAGCACCGCGTGGTGTGCCACCAGGGCCCGACCGGCCTCGGTGATGATCTCGGGCTGGGGTGCGCCCTGCTCCGCGCAGACCCGCGCCAGGGCCGCGACCACCACTTCCGCATAAGACTCCAGATCGTAATTCACCGAGCAGTAGTGCGTGCTTCCGGTGCCCTCGTAGTCCACCCCGAGGCCGCCGCCCACGTCCACCACTTCGATGGGGGCCCCGCACTGGCGCAGGGCCAGATAGTAGCGGGCCGCCTCCTGCATGGCGGCGGACAGATCGGCGAGGTCGGGAATCTGCGATCCGGCATGAAAGTGCATCAGTCGCAGCCAGTCGAGGTGCCCACAGGCGCGCAGCCGCTCCACCAGTGCCAGGGCCTGTCCGGCCGAGAGGCCGAACTTGGCACGTTCCCCACCGGTGTTCTGCCACTTGCCGCTCGCCACCGCGCCCAGGCGAACCCGCAGCCCCAGCAGCGGCTCGACGCCCAGCTCCGAGGCCTCGCGCAGCACCAGGTCCAGCTCCCCAGGCTTTTCGATGACGATGTGGATTCGCTTGCCCAGACGCGCACCGATCAGCGCCAGCCGGACGTACTCGCGGTCCTTGTAGCCATTGCACACGACCGTGGCCCCTTGTCCCGGGGCCAGGGCCAGCACGGCCAGCAGCTCGGGCTTGCTGCCCGCCTCCAGTCCCATCCGCACGCCCGGTGTCCCGAGCAGGGACTCCACCACATAGCGCTGCTGGTTCACCTTGACGGGATAGACGGGGGTGTAGGCCCCCGAGTACCCGTGCCGTCTGCGAGCCTGCGCGAAGGCGGCCACCATGCGCTGGACCCGGTCGCACAAGATGTGCGGAAAACGCAGCAGGACCGGGGCGGCCAGCCCTTCGGCCTCGAGACGACCCAGGATTGCATCCAGAGCCACGTCGCCCTCCGCACCCCGCACCACCAGACGACCCGCGGCGTCGATGTCGAAGTACCCCGCGCTCCAAGCCGGCAGGTTGTACAGCCTGCGGCTGTCGGCCGGCGTCCAGGGCCTGGATGCCGGTTGCTGCAACGTGGTCGGTGGTGGCATGCTTTGGCCGCCCGCCGGCCGGTCGCTTTCCATCGTCTCGTCCATCTCCAGGGCGGACCGCGGTGGGGTCGGCCCACCGCAGGCAAAAACCCTCAATCTACAGCATGCGCAAGGCGCTGACCATGATCCCCGACGACCAGTGGTTCACCGAAATCTGTGAGGAATGCGGCTCCGCCTTTTCGCTGCGACTGGCAGAATCGGGCAAGCTGCACGAGGAGCGCACACCCTACCAGACCATCGCCATCTACGAGACGGCCACCTTCGGTCGCCTCATGACCATCGACGGCTTCGTGATGCTCACCAGCCGGGACAACTTCATCTATCACGAGATGATGGCCCACCCGGTGCTGTACAGCCATCCCGCTCCGCGGCGCGTGCTCATCGTCGGCGGCGGTGACTGCGGGACGCTGCGGGAGGTGCTCCGACATCCGGAGGTGGAGCAGGTGGTGCAGGTGGAGATCGACGAGCGGGTCACGCGGCTGGCGGAGCGCTACTTTCCCGAGCTCTGCGAGGCCAACCACGACCCCCGTGCCGACCTCCAGTTCCGTGACGCGCTGGAGTGGATCAAGACCGCCCCCAGCGGGGCGCTGGACGTGATCATCGTGGACAGCACCGACCCGCTCGGACCCGCCGAGGGCCTGTTCGGGGCGGCCTTCTATGGCGACTGCCACCGCGCGCTCGCCCCGGGCGGGCTGCTGATCCACCAGAGCGAGTCGCCCTGGTTCCACAAGGACACCATTACCGTACCCATGCGGCGCGCCATGCAGCAGGCCGGTTTCCGGGGACTGGCCACGCTGTTCTTCCCTCAGTGCACCTATCCCACGGGCTGGTGGACCGCCACCCTGGCCGGTCGTGACGGGGCCGTCGCCTTTCGACGCGAGGCCGACGCGTCGGCCAGGCCGTTCCGCACCCGCTACTACAATCCGGAGACCCACCGTGCGGCGCTGGCCGTGCCGGAGTTCCTGAAACCCGACCTCGCACCGGTCTGACCCATGTATCGGAGCTTCTCCGTCGCCCGCCTGCCGCGTATCGAGTTCGGAGAGGGGGCCCTGGAGCGCGTGGCGGGGCTCGCCAAGGGATTCGGAGAGCGCGTGCTCCTGGTCACTGGCGCGCGCTCTTTCATGGAGGGACCCCACTGGCCGCGGCTGCGCGCGGCCCTGGAGGATCAGGGTCTGCAGTGGCGACACCTGGCCGTGGCGGGAGAACCCAGCCCGGAACTGGTGGATGCGGCCGTCTCCCGGTTCCGGGAGGCGGACATCCAGGTGGTGATCGGGGTCGGCGGCGGCAGCGCCCTGGATGCGGCCAAGGCCGTCGCCGGGCTGCTGCGCGCAGGTCACAGCGTCATGGACTATCTGGAAGGGGTGGGTCCGGAGCTGCCCTACGAGGGTCCCAGCGTCCCCTTCCTCGCGGTACCGACCACGGCGGGTACCGGTTCCGAGGCCACCAAGAACGCCGTGCTGAGCCGCCGCGGCCCCGATGGGTTCAAGAAGTCGTTCCGGCACGAGCAGCTGGTGGCCCAGTATGCCGTGGTGGACCCCCAACTGCTCACCACCTGCCCCCGGCCGGTGCTGGCGGCCAATGGCATGGACGCCCTCACCCAGCTCCTCGAGTCCTACGTGTCGACCAGGGCCAGTCCGTTCACCGACGCGCTCAACCTGGCTGCCCTGGCCGACGTGCGCGAGGCATTGCTGCCCCTGTATCACGGCGGGGCCCGGTCACCCACCGCGCGCAGTCGCATGGCCTGGGCCGCCCTGATCTCCGGAGTCACCCTGGCCCAGACGGGTCTGGGTGCGGTACACGGGATCGCCGCCCCCCTTGGGGCGTTCTTCCCCATCCCCCACGGTGTGGCGTGCGGGGCACTGGTCGCCGCAGCCACCGCGGTCAACGTCGAAGCCCTGCAGACCAGGGCGCCACAGAGTCCGGCACTCACTCGTTACGCCCGGGCCTCCGAGGTCCTCCACGAGCGCCATTTCCGCAGCCGCGACGAGGCACTCCAACGCCTGATCGCGCGCCTCGAGTCCTGGACGCGCGCGTTGGAACTGCCGCGACTCGCCGATCTGGGTGTGCGCAGCACGGATCTGGACCACATCGTGGCCCACTCGCGTGGCAACAGCATGCGCACCAACCCGGTGGAGCTCACCGACGCCGAGATCCGCGCGATCCTGGAACGCAGCTTGTGAACGCGGCGCCACCGCGAAAGACGCACCGGGCTGCCCTGGTGGTGATTCCGCCCGAGTCCGTATGGCCCCCGATCCAGGCCATCCGGGAGCGGCACGACGCCCAGTTCCGACGCTGGATGCCGCACATCACCCTCCTCTATCCGTTTCGACCGCGCGAGCGGCTGCGCGAGATCCGCCGGGCACTGGGGCCGGTGTGCGCCCGGCTACGGCCCTTCGAGCTGACGCTGACCCGCTTCGCCCACTTCCGCCAGGGGCCCACACGCCTCGTGCTGTGGCTGGCACCGGAGCCGGAGCACCCCCTGATTCGCCTGCAGGCGGCGCTGCGAGCCGCCTTCCCAGACTGCGACGACGTCCACCGCTATCCAGGCGGTTACCGGCCCCATCTCACCGTGGGCCGCTTCGTGAGCCGGCCACGCATGCGGCGCCTGCTGGAACGCGTGGCACCGCACTGGACGCCGCTGCGATTCCCTGTGGAGCAGCTCGCCTTCATCGCCCGGGACGAGGACCCTCGCGCCCCGTTCCGCGTGGTGGAGTGGTTCCGATTCGGGGCGACTACAGCAAAAGGGCCGGGGGCCGCCTCCGGCGACACCCCGGCCCCGCGCTCGGACGCGCTGCCAAGGAATTAAAAAGCGGCCGCAGCGGATGCGGCCGAAAAGGCTGCTGCCTCACGCCGCCTGCCGGTCGGCGTACTGCTCCTTGGCCTTGCGGGCCTTCTCCGCCTCTTCGGGCGAGTAGGCGCGTCCCTGCCACAACATCTCGTAGGCGATCTCCTCGTTGCCGTTCTCGCACAGTTCCAGGACCTGCTTGAACAACGGCTGGAAGGTGTCGCTGCGGTGCGAACGTTCGTGGTCCTCGAAGGACCGCCAGAAGGTGACGATCAACGCCTCGCGACCCTTGAGGGGACTCTCCACGGCCTGGCCGATGGTCGAACCCTCGTTCGAGATCTGACCGCTGTTCAACGCCACGAAACCACCGATGAACCCACTGTCCGAGTGATACGTCTTGACGTTCTCGCAGAGCATGGCCACACGCTCCTGGAGATCGTCCACCGTGTACTCGGGCTTCAGGATCACCCGGTTGATGGTGACCACGCCGTCGAGCGGAAAGTTCTGAATCAATGCATTCATGATGCACCTCCTCTACTTAAGAATCTAGTCATTTTCTTATGCATTACTATGAGATCTCCTGATTCATGCATAAGTTCAATTCGGGTTCGACGCCCTTTCCGCCCGGGCCGGCGATCCGGTTACGCTCTTGCCATGCACTGGCTTCCGCTCACGCTGCTGTGCGCCTTCAGCCTGGCCACCGCCGACGCCCTCACCAAGCGCCACTTCGAGGGCCTCTCGGGTCGCGACATGACCCTGTTGCGCTTCGGCTGGGCCGCCGTGTGGCTGGCCCCCGTACTCGCCGTACAGCCCTGGCCGCAGCCTCCCGCCGCGTTCTGGGGCTGGGTGGCCGCCCTGGTCCCGCTGGAGATCCTGGCCATGGCACTCTACATGCGAGCGATCCTCGTGGCCCCGCTGGCGCATACGCTCCCGTATCTGGCCTTCACCCCCGTATTCGTCACCCTCGTCGGCGACTGGCTGCTGGGCGAACGGATCCCGCCCCTGGGCCTCCTTGGGGTGAGCCTGGTGACCCTGGGCGCCTACCTGCTCAATCTCGAGCACCTCAGGGCGACGAACGGCTGGGCGCCGCTCGGCCCG
>JALVEU010000284.1 GCA_027030565.1 Gammaproteobacteria bacterium
CTTTTTCCTCTATGCAGCAGTGTTGGGGACGCCAGCCATTGTTCTGTCGGCGTGGCTCACCCGTCGGTCCAGCGCAGCGGCGTCGGTGCAACCCAGCCGGGGGCCGACGGACTAAACTAGCAAAAGCACCTGATGGCCATCCGCCGCTTCGTGGTGCAGTGTAGCGAATCTCCTTGACTGCCCCACCGGCGCCCCCCGTAATGCGAAAGCCAGGACGGCAACTCTCAGCAGCTGCGGAGTCTCATTCGGGCACTCGATCCACATTCGCGCTGCCCCCCTGGATCCGGCTCGACCCGGACCCCGAGATTCGCCGTGCCCAGTACGACCACCTCAGGAACAACTGCATCGCAGCGCCGCTCACCTCCCTGGTGGTGGCCCTCACCCTATGCGCCATCCTCGGCCTGCTCATTGATCCCACACCAGCCCTGACCTGGGCCGGTGTGCTCGCCGTGGCCCTCACCGCCCGGGCTTCGATCTGCTTCTGGCGCCCCCGCACCGAGCCCGGCCGGGACCGGTGGTGCCTGGTGAGCCTGCACCTGGCCTTGCTGACTGGGCTGATATGGGGCCTGGCCCCCCTCACCGTGCCACTGGATGACTTCGGCGCCTTGGGGGTTGTTCTCCTAACCATGGGCGGTGTCGCCGTCGGCATGCTCCCCATTCTGGGGTTCGTTCATGGTGCGTTCACCACCTATGGATTGATCGTGATCCTGCCCAGCCTGGTGATCTTGCTGGGGGTGGGGCTGCAGGGCAAACCCGCCCACCTGGGCCTGGGCCTGTTTCTCATCGCATTCACCTTGAATCTGGTCCGAACCGGCGACGTGGTTACCCAGACCTTTCTGTCCAACCTGCGCAGCCGGATCGCTCAAACCATCGCCGCGGAACACGACCCGCTCACCGGCTTGCCCAACCGGCGCAAGTTCGATCGCGAGTTCGCTGCAGCATGGACCCTGGCGGTGAGAGCCCGAACCCCCATTTCCGTCCTGATCCTCGATCTCGACCACTTCAAGGAGTACAACGACCGGTACGGACACCCGGCCGGCGACCGCAGTCTCCGGGCAGTCGCCGAGGCCCTGTCTCGACAACTGCCCCGCGCCTCGGATCACGTGGCGCGTGTGGGCGGTGAAGAGTTCGTCATCCTGCTCCCCACGACGGATGCCGAAGGGGGGCAAGTCCTCGCCGAGCGTCTCAGGCGGACCATCGAAGCGCTGCACATACCGCATGCCGCCTCTCCCGTGTCGCCCTGGCTCACCGTCAGCATTGGCGGTGCCACACTGTGTCCGACACTCGCCACCTCGCCCAACGCGCTGCTGGATATGGCCGACCGTGCACTCTACACCGCCAAACGCTGCGGCAGGAACCGTGTGGCATGGTTCCCAATGGAGGCGGTAGCCACGAGCGGAGAAGCCCGGGTCTGCCAGTCACGCTGACGGCATCCAGCGCGCAGACACGCGTCCGGGTCGCCACTACCGCCTGTCTGCTCCCTCATCCACGGGCGTCGAGCACGTGCTATATGGCGTATTGGCAGGGGATGTCTCTCGGTCTCGGCGGGAGCTTCGCTCGCGGGGAACCGATCGGTGATCCACGCCGGATGGGAGCGAGGCTTACTGCAAGCACTTCAGCGGGCCACCATCCCCGGTAGCCCCGAGACCGGCCGGAGCAAACACGCGAGAAGCCACCAGCTTGGACGACAAATCCATTCTCCAGCGCGCATGGGAGCGCCTTCTGACCCAGCTGGGTGCACCCGACCGGCACCCGGAGATTCTTGCGCGCCAGGCCGAGCATTTGCGCCGGCACGTGGTCACCGCACCGGTGTCCTCCCTGCTCCTCCTGGTGCTGGTGATGGGCCTGGTCCACGACCGCGTGGACACGGGACGCCTTTGGCTCTGGGCTGCTGTGCTGACAGCAACCCTCGCATTGCGTCTCAGTCTACGGTGGATTCGGCCGCGGTCCCCTGATGGACTGCGCAGGTGGATCTTCGCCTTCCAGTGGTCGACGACTGCAACAGGCGTCGCATGGGTCTGGCTCCTCCTCGTGATGCCCCGCGAAGACCTTGCGCTACAAATCCTTTCGCTGCTCACGGCCTGCGGCGTGGTCATGGCGGTGCTGCCATTGCTGGCCGTAGTAGAACACGCCTATTCCAGTTACGTGGTGTTCGCCCTGGCGCCCCTGGTCGCGATGCTTCTGTCCTGGGGGGATCGCTTTCACCTGGTGCTCGGTGTCATGATCGCCGCTTTTCTCCTGAACATGTTGCGTTCCGAACGACTCGTGAACCGCACCTTCACCACTGCACTCCGCCAAGGCCTTCATGAGGCAGAACGGGCGGCGCGCGACCCGGTCACCGGCATCGCCAACCGTCGTTGTTTCCAAGAAGCCTTGGAACAAGAATGGCGGCGTTCGCAACGTACGGCCCGTCCCCTGTCCATGCTCATGATCGACATCGACGAGTTCAAGGCGTACAACGACAACTACGGTCACGTGCAGGGTGACCAGTGTCTGGCCCAGGTGGCCCGGACCTTGGCCCGCCACGTACCCCGCAGCACCGACCTGGTCGCACGCTATGGTGGCGAGGAGTTCGCCGTTCTCCTGCCGGAGACGGACGTCCAGGGAGCCAAGAGTGTGGCTCAACGGTTGCTGGAGGCCATCCGGGAACTGGGCATCGTACACACCCATTCGGCGGTCTCGCCTCGTATCACCATCAGCATCGGTGGAGCCACCTGTCTGCCGACGAAACTGGATACGCCCACCGAGCTGATCGACGCCGCAGACCAGGCGCTGTATACCGCCAAGCAGGCCGGAAAAGACCGCGTCGAGTGGACGGAAGGCGCCACCAACGACCGGCCTGCCGTACGGGCGGTTTCCTGAGAAAGTATTGCAGGGATCACCGCGAGCGGCGGAACGGCAAAGCACCCAGAACATGGAATACGAGACCAAACCGTCTGGAACGGACGGGAATGGCCGTCAGGCCACTCCAGCGAGCGCAGGGCAGGATGCCCGAAGTACGCGTCGGGCGAATCGACGCACGTCCGAACACTGCTCAACCCGGCCAGGCGCTTTCTGAGCACCTTCCTGGTCGGCTGGCCATCCGCGTATAGGTTCCTGCAGTCCCGCTCATCCGGTTGCGCACGACGCGAGTCTGCTTCGCCCTGGCATGTGGTGCGCGACCCAATGCGTTTTTCCCGCTTGATTTCTTGCCATGGCGAACGCACATGTGTCCAAATGTCCTGCCGAGCTTCAAAGGAGTCCCTGCCCATGTCCGAACCGATCCACGTGGTCTGTCCATCCTGCAATGCCGTCAACCGGATCCCGTCCGATCGGCTTACCCAACATCCCAAGTGCGGTAAATGCAAACAGCCCCTCTTTTCGGGAAGGCCGGTCGAACTCGACGAATCGCGATTCAACAAGCAGGTCGAACGCAGCGACATTCCGGTGGTCACCGACTTCTGGGCCCCTTGGTGTGGTCCCTGCCGGATGATGGCCCCTGCCTTCGAACAAGCAGCCCGTGAGTTGGAACCGTACTTCCGCCTCGTCAAACTGAACACCGAAAACGAGCGCGCCGTCGCGGCACGATACCGGATCATGAGCATCCCCACGCTGGCCATTTTTCTGCACGGCCGGGAACTCGCCCGGCAGGCCGGCGCCATGGACGCCGGCACCATCGTCCGTTGGGTACGCTCGGCGGTCCGGTGATAGAGCATGGAACGCATCGGCGCGGGCGGCCGCCCTGGCTTGGCGGATCTCGTCGGCGCCTCTGATCTTCTACAGGCCGAGCCGCGCATCCTTTCGGTCGATCGGTTTTCCCGAAACGCTGAGCGGAGCCGGACGCCGATCCCGCGCTCAGTGGAGGCGTATTGGGCTATGATGCGCCTTCGCCGACTGGATCAAACACACGCACATGCCCATCGATGCCATTCGTGAGTTTCTGAAACTCGAGTCGGCCGGCGGTATCGTGCTGATCGCCGCGGCCGCACTGGCCCTGGTGTTCAGCAACGTGCCCGGGCTGGACGTTGTCTACGGCCACTTCCTGGATTTTCCCGTAGAGGTACGCATCGGCCCCCTGCAGCTGGCCAAGCCTCTCCTGCTGTGGATCAACGACGGCATGATGGCGATCTTTTTCCTCTTGGTCGGCCTGGAGCTGAAGCGGGAAATTCTCGAAGGGGAATTCTCCAGGCCCAGCCAGGTGGTGCTCCCTGGATTGGCCGCCGTCGCAGGAATCGCCGCACCCGGACTGATCTACGCTGCGCTCAATTGGGGTGACGCGGTCGCAATGCGCGGCTGGGCGATCCCCACGGCCACCGACATTGCCTTCGCCCTGGGCGTGCTTGCACTGCTCGGGAGCCGCGTTCCGGCCAGTCTCAAACTGTTCCTGCTGGCCATTGCCATCATTGACGACCTCGGTGCCATTATCATCATCGCGGTGTTCTACACGGCCGATCTGTCCATGGCGTCCCTGGCCGCGGCTGGTGCGGCGATCGCGGTCCTGGTACTACTCAACCTTTGGGGGGTGACGCGGATCGCCGCCTATATGGTGGTGGGCACGTTCCTGTGGATCGCAGTACTGAAGTCCGGTGTGCATGCCACGCTGGCCGGCGTGGTACTCGCGTTCACCATTCCCCTGCGTGCTGTGGATGCCGAGGGACACGCTCCAGCGCGGCACCTGGAGCACAGCCTCCACCCCTGGGTAGCATTCATGATCCTGCCGCTGTTCGCGTTTGCAAACGCGGGGATCCCGTTCGAGGGGCTCAGCCTTTCTGCGGTGCTCGAACCGGTGCCGGCTGGGATCGCCCTGGGTTTGTTCTTCGGCAAGCAGATCGCCATCTTCGGTACAGTGTGGCTGGCCGTGAAGCTGCGCTTGGGGGCGCTGTCACGGGACATCACCTGGCCCATGCTCTGGGGTATGTCGCTGCTGTGCGGCATCGGTTTCACCATGAGCCTGTTCATCGGCTCCCTCGCCTTCACGCCCGGCGATCCCTACTTCGGGATCGCCGACCGCTTGGGCGTCATCACCGGAACGCTGGCCTCGGCCATCGCCGGATTCTTGGTGCTGCACTTTGCCACCCGCTCCCGCCCGGGCTGAACGCTCCGCCTATCCCAGTTCAAACACGCATGCACACCCCGGCTCGCCGCGGATCGCCGGCACCCCACTCGCCCGCGAGGGTATGTGCGCCGCCGAAGAAAAGATTGAGCGTGTCCCACACCTCGTACTCAGGGAAGTCGTGCGTGAGCCGGTCCACCACCTCGGGATCAAATCCCCCCTCCACGCTGAGCTTGTCGCCCTCCACGTGGATGCGTGGGCTGGCCACCGCCTCCTCCACATCCATCCCATAGTCGATGAGGTTGACCAGCACCTGCAGCAACGCACTACGGATACGATTCGAACCTCCGGAACCCGTGACGATCACATCCCCTGTGGAGCGAAAGACCAGCGAGGGGCTCATCATGGAAGTGAGGCGCACATCCTCCCGCCAGCGATGAAAGCCCCCCGGATTGAGGTCGTCCTCACCCAGCATGTTGTTGGGCATGATCCCGGTGCCCTCGATGAAGCAACCACAACCCTCGCCGTTGGAGACGGTGAGGGCCGCGCGGTTGCCGGCTCGATCCATGACACTGATATGGGTCGTCCCCTGCAGACTCCGCGCCCGGTTTTCCACGGCGCTGCGATACCGACGCAGCGTCTCCGCGTCGAGCAGGAGCTCTGTCTCCAACGATCCACCGCGGCGCGCCAACGCCTCAAGCCGGGCGGTATTGGCCTGAGCCATCGCTTCGGCGAGCACGCGGAGATGTTCGTAGCTGCCGAACGGCCACTGCGGCACTGCAATGCCAGCGAGCAAGGAGAGGGCGAACGCGATGAGCACCCCACCCGAGGCCGGGGGTGGATTGGTGAAGAGGGTCCAGTCGCGATAAGTGAAGGTCAGAGGCCTGCGCCGCACCATCCGGTACGCATCCAAATCTTCCCGGGTGAGATGGCCGCCCCCTCGGGTGCACGCGGCGACCAGCGCCTGACCGATCTCGCCGCGGTAGAACAAGTCTTCCCCCTCGATGACCAGGGTTTCGATGGTGTCCGCCAGCGCGGGGTTTCGGATCCACTCCCCCTCTCCCTTGGGCCGGCCCGGGTCTTGGGCGCTGGCGAAGACCGCGCGTACGGGCGCCGAGGCCAGATAAATGGGCGCCACCACACCGAAGATGTAGGCCTGGAGGCGGTCCAGCCTCACCCCTTCGCGAGCGAGACGCACCGCGGGCGCGGCGATCTCACGCATCGGCATGGAACCCAGCTCCCGATGGATCTGAAACCAGCCGCGCACGGCCCCCGGTGTGGCGATGGTCCCGTAGCCGATGTGGAACTCCTGTGTCGCAGTACCGAAGTCGGCGACGATGGGCCTGAAGTCCAGCTCCGCTGCGGGGCGTTTGTGACGCGGCGTCTGGGCGAAAAAGTCATAGACCCTCGGCGGCCCCGCCTCGGGCGCTGCCAACAGGAACCCTCCCCCACCCAGGGATGCGAGGACCGGCTCGGCAACGCAGGCCACGAGGTGCGCACCAAGAACGGCGTCGAAGGCGTTTCCGCCCTCTGCCAGGAGGTCGGCCGCCGCCTGGGCCGTATGGCGATGGCCCGCGGCCACGATTCCTTTCCACATGGGCTCAGTGAACGGCTTCGCTCTCCAGCCGTTCCACCTCGGAGACGGGCTCCGGGGAGGCATGATGGAGGATCATGTACCAGCCACCGCCCACTTGTTGGTAGACATTGGTGGCGAGCACCACCCCACGCAACACCCCTGACACGTGGACATATTCCTTGACGAGATGGATCGAAAGCAGCGCGTCGCGAGTGCGGATCTGATCACGCAGCGAGAACCGCAACCGCTGGCCGCTGTCGAACACCGCCTTCCATCCCGAACGCACCTCCTCGGGGCCTTCGAGCCGCGGGCCACCCGGATGGATACAGACGATGGCCTCGTCGCGGTACCAGACATGCATCATGGCTTCCAGGTCCGTGCTCTCGAAGGCGCGGTAGAATGCGGCCTCTGCCTCTTCGGGAGTGGCATAGATGCTCTTGGACATGAGCCCTATGTTAGGTGATGCATGCCACGTGCACCAAGCTCAACCTGCCAGGAGGAGGGACGGCGCCACCCTGCAGCCATCGGGAGCCTCGCCCTTGCGTCCCGCAGCCGGTTCGAAGTTGCGAACCCGGGGAAGCTGAGCATGCGTCGGATCCGCTTGTGTGGCTTGGACGAGATCCCGGATCCCGGGGCACGGGGCTTCAGGGTGACCTGCAGTTCTGGTGCCCTGGACATCTTCGTCGTGCGCGTCGACGGACACGTGCGCGCCTATGTCAACCGCTGTCCGCACCGGGGTACGCCGCTGGATTGGGAGCCCGATCAGTTCCTCGACCCGGAGACTACGGAAATCGTCTGCGCCACGCACGGGGCGCGCTTCCGGCCCTCGGACGGTGCCTGCCTCGTGGGGCCCTGCCGCGGGCGCGGCCTCGACCCGGTCCCCGTGGAGACCGAAAGCGACGTGCTCTACTATCGGGAAGGTGAGTCTTGATCGCCCGTGCGACCCTGTTGCTGCCCGTCTGGGCGCTTCTACTCTCCAGTGCCGCCTGGGCGTGGCCTACACCGTTCACGGCGCTGAAACCGGCCATCGTCTGGCTGCTTGCACTGGTGATGCTGGGCATGGGCCTGGGACTGCGCGGCGAGGACTTCCGGCGCATCCTGGCGCGTCCCGCCGACCTGGCACTGGGGGTCGCCCTACAGTTCTTGGTGATGCCCCTGGCAGCCTGGACGCTGAGCCGTGCCTTGGACCTCGGACCCCTGCTGTTGGCCGGCATGGTGCTGGTGGGTGCCGCGCCTGGGGGTACTGCTTCCAACGTGATCACCTATCTGGCGCGTGGCGATGTGGCGCTGTCGGTCTCTCTGACCACGCTGTCCACCCTGCTCGCGCCGCTGGCAACGCCGGTGCTCACCTGGATCTACGCGGGCCAGGCCGTGGAGGTCCCGGTGTTGCGCATGTTCGCAAGCGTGTTTGCCATCGTCGTGGCGCCGGTGGCGGCCGGTATGTGGTTGCATGCGCGCTTCGGGCAACGGCTGCGCCGCATCGAGCACACCTTTCCCCTGATCTCGGTTGCGGCGATCGTGTCCATCATCGCGATCATCGTTGCGCTGAACCGGCCGCGCCTGGCCACCGTGGCGCCAGTCGTTCTCGTGGCGGTGGTGCTGCACAATCTGCTGGGCTTGGCCGCCGGCTTTGCAGGCGCACGCCTGCTGCGCCGGGACCTGCGAACCAGCCGTACCCTGGCCATCGAAGTGGGCATGCAGAACTCCGGGTTGGCGGTGGCGCTGGCCTTGCAGTATTTTCCTTCCCTCGCTGCCTTGCCCGGGGCGCTGTTCTCGGTCTGGCACAATCTCAGCGGTGCCGTACTGGCTGCCAGGTGGAGCCGGAGCCCACACAAGCGGCCTCAACCCCCTTGAGTCGCCTCACCGGTTTCCGTCCCCTGTTCAGCGACGCCCCTCTACGGAGGCGATGTGGTGGGCAAGCCGTGTGGGCTCTGGGAGTCGGTAGCGACGCGTACATGCCATGACCAGCCGGACGGCACTCTCCAGCCCCACCCGGTGCCCC
>JALVEU010000285.1 GCA_027030565.1 Gammaproteobacteria bacterium
ACCTCGCCCCAGGTGGCCGCTGGAAAGATGACATCCGCATACAGGTTGTTGGGGGCGTGGCGGTAGATCTCTTGCACCACGTTGAAGGTCTTGGTGATGGCCGGCCGCACCAGATTGCGCTGGTCGGGCAGGTCGATGTGGGTGGCGTAGACGAAGAACATGGCCTTCACCTCGCCCTTGAGCGCCCGCTCCATCATGCCCACGGCCATGCCCGGATTCTGGGATTGCGCGGCGTTCACCAGGTTCTGCTCCGGCACCCGCCAGGCCTTGGCCATGTGTGCCCGATGGGCGGCATTGGTGATGGGCTCGTTGAAGGGCAGCCGGCCGGTGAGGCCGCCGGTGAAGCGCTCGCCCATGGCATTGGGCTGGCCGGTCATGGAGAAGGGCCCACAGCCGGGCTTGGCCAGGTTGCCCGTAAGGGTGAGCAGGTTGACGATGGAAATGATGTTGTGCTGGCCGTGGATGTGCTGGTTGTAGCCGATCCCCCACATGATGATGACGCCACCATAGCCCTCGCCGCCGGGTACACCGACCTTGCTTCCCGCATGGGTGCCCTTGGAGCGGGCGAGACGCTTACGAGTGGCGTCGGCGAACATACCGGCGACGCGCCGAATGAGTTCCGGGGTCACTTTGTCGCTGCCCATGCGGTCCTGGACCTGCTCCGGGCTGTAGCCTTTGAGCACACCGTCTACGTACTCCTTCCAGCCGACCGCGTGTGCCTTGAGGAAGTCCCAGTCGATGACGTCCTCGTGCTCTTTGAGCAGGACGTGGGCGAGCGCGTTGAGGAAGCTGATGTCGCCATTGAGCACTGGGACATGCACGGTGTTGTCCGGGTTGATCTCGGCGTAGCCCTTGACCGTGCCGGTGTAGCGCGGGTCCACCACCACGGTGGGGATGTCTTTCTTCTTCTTGTGATCGGCTGCGCGCCAGAAGATGATCGGATGCGACTCCCGGGCGTTGTGCCCGAAGTGCATGATCATGTCGCAGAGCTCGATGTCCTCGTAGGCCAGGGGCGGAGTGTCGGAGCCCAGCGTGGCGAAGTACCCGGTCACCGCCGAGGTCATGCACATGCGCGCGTTGGCCTCGATGGTGTTGGAGCCCAACACCCCCTTCATGAACAGATTCTCCAGGTATTGACCCTCCATGGTGAGCTGGCCGGAGCCATAGAGCCCAATGGAGTTGCCGCCGTACTTCTTGGCGAAGTGCGCGATCTTGTGGTCCACCATCTCGGAGGCCTGTTCGTAGGGCACCCGAACGAAATGCTCGTCGTCGAACGACCCCTTGGTCTTGCTCACGTATTCCAGGTCGCCGTGCCCGGGCTTGCTCCATTCCTCCCAGACGTCCTTGCGGACGTAGGCGTCCCCCTCCATACGATCCACGTAGATGGGTTCGGCCGCGGTCAACCCTTTGATGCATTGAAGCCCATAGTTGGTGGGATGTTTCTTGTCCGGGCGCATGGAGACGATCTTGCCGTTCTCCACCTGGATGACGGTGCCGCAGCCCACTCCGCAGTACGGACACTGCGCCAGCGCCGTGGTGCGATTGGCCGATCCGGTTTCAGGCTCGCTCGGCGCGGCCTCGAGTTCTGGATTGTTCCCCACCATCAGGCTGGTACCCGCCGCGGCGCTGGTGATGAAGGCGCTTCCCTTGAGGAAATCCCGCCGGCTGATCTTGACGCGTTTCATGATTCGGTCCTCCCTTGGTCTTGTGTCATTTGGTCTGCAGCGTGCGCAAGTAGGCGATGATGTCTTCGATCTCCTGGTCGGTCAGGTTGGCCAGCGCGTCTGGGCCCCTGAAGCCGCGCATCCGCGTATTGCTGCGCCCGTACTTGATGGTCTCGCGGATGAAGCCGTCGGAGACCTTGCTGAGAAAACCCGGCTTGCCGATGGCCGTGCCTGTCCCCCCTGCCGCATATCCGTCGCCCTTGGGCCCGTGGCAGGTGGAACAGATGTTTTCGAACAACACCTTGCCCAGGCGGGGATCTCCGATGGCGCGGGGCTGCGCGTCGACCTCCGCCGACCGGTTGGGCAGCTGGCTGTGGGAGCGCAGATAGGCGACGATGGCGCGTACCTTTTTGCGGCCCAGGTGTGAGAAGGGCGGCATGCCGGTACCGGGGCGGCCGTCCCGGATCGTGCTCATGAAAAACTTGTCCGAGGCGATGCTCAGGAGTTCGGGATTGGTGAGGGAAGGGGCGAAACCCGGTTTGCCGATGGCGTCGGGCTGGTGGCAGACTTCGCAGTTCTGCTTGTAGAGGGCCTCGCCCTCCTTGACGAGTGCCGGATCCTGTTGTTCAGCCTGGACCGAAGCGCTGATCCCGAGGGTCAATGCGCCTAGGGCGAGCGCGCCCCATGCGCTGCGAAGCGGGTGCAACATGGTTGGGTCCTCCGTCTTGGTGGTCTCATCCTGGGGTAGGCGGCGTCTTGTTCTTGGAATCGGGAGGGGCCGGAGCCGCGGGGACGCCCGCGGTGGTCACCAGTCTTCGCCTTCGGGTGGACGTGCAATGCCTTCATGGCAGTCTCCGCACGGCACACCCTCGGCCTCCAGCCGCTCGTGCATGGTGTCGAGTTCGGCTTCGAGCGCCGGGAGGATCTCTTCGGGCAGGGTATGGGCCACGCCCTTGTGGCAGTCGATACAGGTCTTCTGCCAGCTCACGGCGAGCGCGTGCATCTTCCGGGCCATCCGGCTCTGGCTGTCGAGCTGCATGAAGCCGATGTCGTGACAGTTGCGGCACTCCCTGGAATCGGTGCCCTCCATGCTGGACCAGACGTGGCCGGCGAGCTCCAGGCGTTTGGCCAGGAATTTCTCGCGCGTATCGATGCTGCCCCGCAGCCAGTGATACAGCTCGTTGGTCGCACGAATCTTGCGCACGACTTTGTATATCCAGTCGCGCGGCACATGACAGTCGGGGCAGGTGGCTCGCACGCCGGTGCGGTTGGCGTAGTGAATGGTGTGGCGAAATTCGCGGTAGACGTTGCGCTCCATCTCGTGGCAAGAGATGCAGAACGCCTCGGTGTTGGTGAGCTCGAGGGCCCAGTTGAAGCCGCCCCAGAACAGGATGCCCACCAAAAAGAAGCCGGCCATGACCAGCATGCAACGGGCATTGCTGCGGAACAGGGCGCCGAGTCGCGGTGATACGGACTTGCTCCCCGGGGGCGCGGCGGTCGGAAGGTCTTGCACGCATAGCCCTGCCGGCGGTACTGCAATGAGTTCCATGCTAGCCAGGGTTTGATGCGGTCTTGTGATCTAAATCAAAATTTTTTGCGATCCCCCCAAGGTGTAGCGAGGGCGCCCGGGTCGGTCGCCGTAGCCGTGGATCGGCGCCCGGTGTAACCGGGCGTTGCGCTTGCGCCTTCACCGTCGGCCCGGTATGTTGCGCGTCGAAGCTCGTGCAGGTGCCCGGCGGTCGTCTGTCCACCGGGTGAAACGGGAAGCCGGTGCGAATCCGGCGCTGCCCCCGCAACGGTGATTGGCCTGCCGCGGCGAACCATTCTCGCGGCGTCTTCCGTCCATGGGCCACTGTGTCGATCCAGGCATGGGAAGGCGGGCGGAAGGGGACGGCCATCAGCCCGGAGACCGGCCTGGACCGAGATGGGCCGCGACCCTAGCGGTTGCGGATGGACGCACGGCAGCGGCGGGCGCCGTGGCGGTCTCGGGCACCGGGGATCCGGTGCCGGCTGCCGTACGCCCGGCGTTGCATCTTGCCGGGGAACGGCTTGCCTTTCGATTCGCACGGCCTGCCAGGACCACGACGTGGACGCTGCACCCGTTTGGTGGTGGCGTGGGTCTGCGCCTGCCTGCAGGTTGGGGTGCAGGCAGGCGAGCCCCGGGTGCTGCCCGACCTCGTGGTGACTGCGTCTCCTGCGGCTCCGACTCGCCCCGGCGACGTCCTCCTCGAAGAGGCCACCGGTCACGTGACGCGCATCGCCAGGCCCCGGTTCGAGGATCGCGTCACCGACCTGGGGCAGGTCCTCGCTACGCAGGCCGGTGTGCAGGTGCGGCGCACGGGTGGGATCGGGAGCTTCTCCACCGCTACGCTGCGCGGGGCCTCGGCGCAGCAGGTTCAGGTCCTGCTCGACGGTCTCCCCCTGAACGGGGTCTACGGCGGCATCGTCAATCTGGGGGAGATCCCATTGGGTCAGGTGCGGGACGTGTCCATCTACCGGGGCACGGTGCCCATCCAGTTCGCACGGGGTGGGATCGGAGGTGCGGTGGACATCCGCACGCTGCGCCCCGGCGATACGGCACCCCACACCGAGGTCTCCGCCGGCGGTGGCAGCTTCGGGACGCTGCGGGGTGCTCTGCTGCACCTCGGTCGGTACGCTGGTCTGGACACACTGTTCTCCGCCGAGGCCTTCCACACGGACAACGATTTTTCGTTCACCAACGACCGGGGTACCGCATTCAATCCGACGGACGACTTCCCCGATCGGCGCCACAACGCCGCCATCGACCAGGTGGGGGCTCTCTTCAAGACGGGACGCACGCTTGGGACGGAGGAGGCCCGCCTGGACGGGCTGGTGACGTTCCTCCAGCGCAGAGAGGGCCTGCCCACGCGGGACAACAGCCCTTTCGCGCGAGCCTCGCTGCGCACACAGAATGTGGACGGCCAGCTCCGCTGGACACTGCGGGGCGCCGGCGAAGGGGATTGGGACACGGCCCTGCGGCTGTTCGCCGGCCGCCGTGCCGAGCGCTACGACGATCGGGACAGCCAGATCGGGCTCGCACCACAACTCACCGACGACACCACCTGGCGCTACGGCCTGCAGGGCTACGCCGAGCGCCTGACGGCTGCGGGCACCTGGAGTGGCAATCTGCAGCTCACACGCGAGACCTATCGTTCCAGGGACGTGCTCCGCGGCCGGCGGGGGCTGGAGGCAGGGCGCACCTCGGTCGATGCGGGCGCCCAGTTCGCCTGGTTCGGCCTGGACGAGCGGCTGCTGCTGAGCCCTGCTGTGCGGGGACTGTGGCTCGACGAGACGGCGACGGGTGAACCGGGGGGTGCCCAGGCCTGGATCACCCCGCAACTGGGGCTGCGTTTCGATCCGAGCGCAGGGGCGCACCTGCGTGCCAACGCGGCCTACTATGTGCGCCCTCCGGCCTTCTTCGAGCGCTTCGGCGACCGCGGCTTCGTGGTGGGCAACCCACGGCTGCGCGCCGAGACGGGGACGAACGTGGACCTGGGAGGCCGCCTGGAGGGCGGGGATGCAGCGCGCCGCGCAAGCTGGCGGTTGGGATTGACGGGGTTCTACAGCGACGTGGAGGATCTCATCGCCTTCGTCTACGACGCTCGGGGGGTGGGGCGCGCCGTGAACATCGGCCGGGCCGAGATCCTGGGGCTGGAGGCCGAGACCCAGGTGCGCCTGGCTTCCGGGACGCGGGTCGGCCTGAACCTCACCTGGCAGGACGCCCGCAATCGCACGCCGGTGGCGGCCTTCGACGGCAAGCGCCTGCCGGGTCGCTATCGAACCACCCTGAACCTGGAGCTGGAGCAGTCGATCCGGCGCCTGCGGCTGACCTACCGTCTCCACTACGCCGAGGGGCTATTCTACGACCGGCCCAACCTGCTGCCGGCCGATACCGTCCTGCGCCATGACCTGGCGCTGCGACTGGATCTGGGTTCCTGGCGCCTCCTGCTCCAGGTGGACAACCTGAGCGACGAGAACTTCCAACAATTCAACGGCTATCCGACCCCCGGGCGGGCCTGGTACGCCACCTTGTCCTACCATTCCAACCAAGGGGAGTGACGACCCGATGCGACGATTCTCACAGACCAAGCCGGTGAGCCGCGGAGTGTTCCTGCTGGCTGCAGTGCTGATGTTGTCCGCCTGCGGTGGAGAGGGCGATGGGGCCGGTTCACCCCCGCAGCCTCAGGTGGAGCGCTTCGCCGTGACGGTCACGGCCGCGCCCGATTTCTCCTCGGGGGCCACGTCGGTCATCCACGCCGATCCGCCGCGCACGGCACGCAACGCGCTGGTGCCCACCATCTCGGACCTGGCCGTGGCCTGCCATGGCCGCTACTTCTTTCGCATCGAACGTTTCATGGCCGACAATGTGGCCAAGTTCGACGTGGGCGCTCCCGACCGGGTCCTCTGGCAGACCACCACCCAGGATCCCACGGACACCGTCTCCAGCAATCCCGGCGCCATGGCCTTCGTCAGCGACACCAAGGCCTATCTGCTCCGCTACGGCTCGCGCAAGGCCTGGATCGTCGATCCCTCCACCCCGGATCCCAGGGCCTTCAAGACCGGCGAGCTGGACCTCTCGGCCTACGACGAGGGCGATGGTGTGCCCGAGATGCAGGCGGCGGTGGTCGTGGGCGACAAGCTCTTCGTTGTCATGCAGCGCCTGAATTTCTTCGTGCCCACGCACACGGCCTTCGTGGCCGTGTTCGACGTGGACACGGATACCGAGATCGACACCGGGCGCGGCGGCGTGCTCAAGGGCATTCCATTGCAAGTGCGCAATCCCATGCACATGCTGTACGACCCCGCCACCGGGTTGATCTACGTGGCCGCCGCGGGGCGCTTCGCCTTCGGCAATGCGCCGGCAGAGTACACGGGGGGCATCGAGACCATCGATCCGGAGACCTTCGAGACACGTCTGCTCGTGGACGACGGCACTGCCGACCACCATCCGCTCGGGCAGATCCTGGACGCGGTGGTGGCCGCCCCGGACATCGGTTATCTCATCGGCTCCGAGGGCTTTCAGAACAACACTCTGTACCGGTTCGACCCGCAGACCGGCGCGGTGGTCTCCGATGCAAGCGGCCCCAAGGCCGTGCTGGGGCTCACGGGACTCAACCTCACGCACCTGGTCGTGGACGAGGAAGGGCGTGTGTGGATCGGCAACGGCGATCCCACGGCTCCCGGCATGATAGTGCTGGCCCCGGCAGCGGATCCCGCGCAAGACGCGTTGGAGGACCCGCTCATCGGCACCGTGCTCAATCCCATGCAGACGTGTTTCGCTCGAACCGGTGGCTAGGGGCATGCGTACACCTCGCCGGAGGGTATGCCACCTTCAGGACAGGCTTCGGTAAGCGAACGTGGGCGGCCGATGACGCGGATCTATACCCGGACGGGCGATAAAGGACAGACCGGACTTGCCGACGGGCGCCGGCTACGCAAGTCCCATCGGCGTATCACCGCGCTCGGCGAGGTGGACGAGCTCAACGCCCAGCTCGGTGTGGTGCTGGCCTGCGGCGTCGATCCGATGGTGCGGGAAGTGCTGGAGGCGCTCCAGCACCGGTTGTTCGACCTCGGGGCGGTTTTGGCAGGCTCCGGCACCGTGACCCGATTCGATGCCGGCTGGGTGGAGACCCAGATCGATCGGTTCGAGGCCCGGCTCACGCCGCTGCGGTCGTTCATCCTCCCCGGCGGCGCGCCGGCTGCGGCCCATT
Source organism: Gammaproteobacteria bacterium (assembly GCA_027030565.1). Classification (GTDB taxonomy): domain Bacteria; phylum Pseudomonadota; class Gammaproteobacteria; order JAJDOJ01; family JAJDOJ01; genus JALVEU01. The sequence continues at coordinate 7,397 of JALVEU010000285.1, forward strand.
GTCAGCTGGCGCGCGCCGTGTGTCGGCGTGCCGAGCGTGCGGTGGTGGCGCTGGCCTGCCAGGAGCCGGTCCCACCGGCGGCGCTACGTTTCCTGAACCGACTCTCGGACCTGTTGTTCGTGCTCGCCCGGTGGATCAACCGGACACAACGAGTCCCCGAAGTGCCCTGGCGTACCAGAGACGAGGCCTGACCTTGGAACGAGTCTAAAAACTTGACTGAATTGCTCAACTTTTATATAAAGCTCGTATGTTGCACGTTTTGACCTCGGTCAAGAGAAGGTAAAAATCATGAAGCTCTCGACGAAAGGACGCTATGCGGTCACGGCAATGATGGATCTCGCGATCCACGAACAGGACGAGCCCGTGACGCTCGCGGACATCTCCCAGTGCCAGGGCATCTCCCTGTCCTATCTGGAGCAACTGTTCGCCAAGCTGCGCAGGGCTGGCCTGGTGGAGGGCGTACGGGGCCCGGGCGGCGGCTACCGGCTGGCGCGGCCGTCGAGCCAGATCTCGGTGGCCCAGGTGATCACCGCAGTGGACGAGAACGTGGACGTGAAGAACTGCAAGGGCCGTGAGGATTGCCAGGACGGCGAGCGTTGCCTCACACACGAGCTCTGGGACGAATTGAGCCGCAAGCTCTATGAGTTTCTCGACGGGATCACCCTGGCCGATTTCGCCAATCGACCCGAGGTTCGCGAGGTGGCCCGGCGCCAGGACCGCAATCATCTGCGTCATCTGATGTACCGGCGCAGCGCCGCCTGAGCCTGGGCAGTCGCAGCCTTCGGATCCTGCGGCGCAGGCAGCGGGTCTCTCGTGCCCCCACCGGCCCGGGGCCGTAACGCAGGGTCACGTAGTCCTCAGCGATGCGTCGCAGCCGGTCGGCATGTTCCGGCCAGATCTGGGCGGCGCGTCCCGCCACTTCCAGGGGTGTGTCACCCGGACACGCCTCGACACCCGAGCGGGCCAGTTTGCGCGTGAAGGCGCCCCAGACCCTGCGCAGGGGATCTTGCGGGCTCGGGCGCGTGCTGCGCAGTGCCCAGGATGTGAACGCGGCCGCCAGCAACCCCACGCCTGCACCGAGGATCCAAGCCAGGTGCCGCCAGTCGGGCCGGTCGAAACCCAGGCGACGCAGG
>JALVEU010000286.1 GCA_027030565.1 Gammaproteobacteria bacterium
GCAGGCGGCTACCGTGGTCTCCAGCAGCCGTTGCCCCGTTGCGGCATCCACCCGCGCTGGCGTGATGTAGTACGTCTCTTCGAAGTAGGGTCCTTCGAGCGGATCCGGCTTGTCGAACAGCGCGAGCGGCTCGAGTCGGCCGTCCGTGAGCAGGGCCTCCAGGGCGAACTCCCGGCCTGGAATGTACTGCTCGACCAGTACCTTGCTGCGCGTGTCCGGATCGCCGGAGGCGGCGACGATGCGCTCGATCCTGCGGGCCGCCGTACGGAAGGCTCCGGCCTCGTCGGCGCGGATCACGCCGCGGCTTCCCGACAGGCTCAGGGGTTTGAGCACCACGGGAAATCCGTAGGCGGGCAGGGCACCGGCCTCGATCTCGGTGAACCGCAGCACCTGGTGCCGGGGGACGGATACCCCTTGCGCTGCGAGCCGGGCGCGCGCCAGGTCTTTGCGCCGGGCGTACCGGGAGGCCTCTGGAGGATTGCCGGCCAGCCCCAGGTGCTGGGCGATGCGGGCGGCAAGTTCGACCACGTGGTCGTCGGTGGCGATCACACCCTGGAACGGGCGCCTGCGATGTTCCTCGACGAGACGTCGGAAGGCCGTGTCCGAATCGTTCGGATCGATGGCCAGCCCGTTGGCGAAGAGACTGACCAGTGGGGCCTTGCCCTGGGAGGCGATGGTGACATCCAGTCCCAGCCGATGGGCGGCGGCCAGGTAGGCGCCGGTACGGTAGCTGGTGGGCGGTGCGATCAGCAGCAGCCGGGCGCGGTTGCGCCCGGCTGCCGGGAGGGGGCTCAAGGTGGATTCAGCAGGCGCCGCCGGCCGCACCGCAGGCCGAGCATACACCGGCTCCGCCGATGGCCTGGAAGACGTTGCGGAACACGAACGAAGCCCCGTTGATCCCTTCACTGAAGTCGATCTCCACGCCTTTGAGGAAGGCCAGGGCCACGGGGTCCACGTAGATCTTCAGGCCGTCGCGTTCGAATACGCTGTCGTAGTCCTGCTTCTCGGTGGCGAAGGTCATGCTGTAGGTCATGCCTCCGCAGCCACCGCCGGCCACGTACACACGGACGGCCTCGACGTCCTCCTCGGCGTCCACCAGGGCCTTGAGCTGCTCGGCGGCGGCGGGGGTCACGTTGATTTCCGCCTCGGTCAGCTCCTGGCGGTAGGCGGGCGAAGTCTGCTGTTCCGCGGCAGAGGTCTGGGTTTCGTTCATCGTCTCTCCTCTCCAGGACCGTTTGCGTCCTGCGTACCGGATGCGTCGTTGACGCGTGTAGGGGGTTGCTCTATCCTATTCCTGAGCATTTTACTCAGGAATTATCGGGAATGCCAGCCCGATGTGTGGAGGAGGCCCTGCATGGCCAGCACTGAGCGCGAAGTCGAGGAACTCGTCGCCAAGAAGTACGAGCATGGATTCGAGACGGACGTCGAGGAGGAAACCGCTCCTCCCGGCCTCAACGAGGACATTATACGGCTGATCTCCCGCAAGAAGAACGAGCCGGGCTGGCTGCTGGAATGGCGCCTGAAGGCCTACCGGCACTGGCTGACCATGGAGCAGCCGCGTTGGGCCAAGCTCAGGATCGACCCCATCGATTTCCAGGCCATCTCCTACTATGCGGCGCCCAAGTCCAGGAAGGACGGGCCCAAGAGTCTGGACGAAGTCGATCCCAAGCTCCTGGAGACCTACGAGAAGCTGGGCATCCCCCTGCATGAGCGTGCGGCGCTGGCCGGTGTGGCGGTGGATGCGGTGTTCGACAGCGTCTCGGTGGCCACCACCTTCCGCGACAAGTTGGCCAAGGAAGGGATCATCTTCTGCTCGTTCTCCGAGGCCGTGCAGGAGCATCCAGAGCTGGTGCGCGAGTACCTGGGCTCTGTGGTGCCGTACACGGACAATTTCTTCGCCGCGCTCAACTCGGCGGTGTTCTCCGACGGGTCCTTCGTCTACATCCCCAAGGGGGTGCGCTGCCCCATGGAGCTGTCCACCTATTTTCGGATCAATGCGCGCAACACCGGCCAGTTTGAGCGCACCCTGATCATCGCCGACGAAGGCAGTTATGTGAGCTACCTGGAGGGCTGCACGGCCCCCATGCGCGACGAGAACCAGCTGCATGCGGCCGTGGTGGAGCTCATCGCACTCCAGGACGCCAAGATCAAGTATTCCACGGTGCAGAACTGGTATCCCGGTGACGAGGAGGGCAGGGGTGGTATCTACAACTTCGTCACCAAGCGCGGGGACTGCCGCGGCGACCGGGCGCACATCTCCTGGACGCAGGTCGAGACCGGCTCGGCCATCACCTGGAAATACCCCAGCTGTGTATTGCGTGGCGATGACTCGGTGGGCGAGTTCTACTCGGTGGCGGTCACCAACAATTACCAGCAAGCCGACACCGGCACCAAGATGATCCACATCGGCCGCAACACCACCAGCACCATCGTCTCCAAGGGTATCTCGGCGGGCCGCGCCCAGAACGCCTACCGCGGGCTGGTGCGCATCGGCAAGAAGGCCGATGGGGCGCGCAATCACACCCAGTGCGACTCTTTGCTCATGGGCGACCGCTGCGGCGCGCATACCTTCCCGTACATGGAGGTGAAGAACCCCACGGCCAAAGTGGAGCACGAGGCCACCACGTCCAAGATCGCCGACGATCAGCTCTTCTATCTGCGCCAGCGCGGGATCAGCGAGGAGGACGCCGTCTCCATGATCGTCAACGGCTTCTGCAAGGAGGTGTTCAAAGAGCTCCCCATGGAGTTCGCCGTGGAGGCGCAGAAGCTGCTCAGTGTGAGCCTCGAGGGCGCCGTGGGTTGAGAGTCGAACAAATCGGTCGAGGCGGGCAGAAAACGAGATTCAAGAAGCTCTTGTGTGCGCATTGTGATGCAGTGGTTGAGCGCAGCACCTACGAGCACCTCCATGTGTTCCGACTCCACCGGTCGATTTGGATGATTGAGGTGAGAAGATGAGCGTAAACAACGCAAATCCCGTAGAAAACGAGCAGCCCGTGACCCTCACGGAGGCGGCTGCGGCACACGTGCGCAAGCTCATCGAGCAGCGCGGCTCGGGCCGCGGCATTCGGCTGGGCGTGAGCGCCATGGGCTGCTCGGGTTTCGGCTACGTGCTGGACATCGTCGACGAGCCCAACCCCGAGGACCGCGTGTTCCCGGCCGGCGGTGACTTGATCGTCGTGGTCGGCCCCGAGGCCTATCCGTATGTCAAGGGGACGCGGATCGACTTCGTCCGCGAGGGTCTGAATCGCAGCTTCAAGTTCGACAACCCCAATGTGCAGGCCACCTGTGGTTGCGGTGAGAGTTTCGCCGTCTGAATCCCGCCGCGGCGGGTCTCGGACGCACGGCCGCGGCGGGTGCTGTGCCCGGCGGCCTTTCTGTTTGGAGCGCAGAGCATCATGTTGACGATCAAAGATCTACGGGTTGCCGTCGATGGAAAGGAGATCCTCAAGGGGATCGACCTGCAGGTGAACCCGGGTGAGGTGCATGCCATCATGGGCCCCAACGGCTCGGGCAAGAGCACCTTGGCCTACGTGCTGGCCGGACGCCCCGGCTACGAGGTGCTGGGGGGGGAGGTGATCTACGAGGGGGAGAACCTCTTGGAGATGGAGCCGGAGGAACGCGCCTGGAAGGGCATCTTCCTGGCCTTCCAGTACCCGGTGGAGGTGCCCGGCGTGAACAACATGTATTTCCTCAAGGCCGCGGTCAACGCCAAGCGCAAGTACCTGGGTCTGCCCGAGTTGGACGCCATGGACTTTCTCAAGCTGGCGCGCGACAAGATCAAGCTGGTCCACATGAGCGAGGATTTGCTCAAACGCAACGTCAACGAGGGCTTCTCGGGGGGCGAGAAGAAGCGCAACGAGATTTTCCAGATGGCGGTGCTGGAGCCCAAACTCGGTATCCTCGACGAGACCGATTCGGGGCTCGACATCGACGCCCTGAAGACCGTGGCCGAAGGGGTGAACTCGCTGCGGAACGAGGAACGGTCCTTCATCGTCGTCACCCACTACCAGCGTCTGCTGGACTATATCGTGCCCGATTACGTACACGTCCTGGCCCACGGCCGCATCGTCAAGAGCGGTGACCGCTCGCTCGCCCTGGAACTCGAGGAGCAGGGCTATGCCTGGGTGGAAGAGGCCGCCAGCGCATGAACACCCTCGTGGAGGTGACGGATTTCTACACGGCCGAGTTCGAGGCCGTGGCCGGGCGTCTGCCCGGTCGTGAGCTGGACTGGCTGCAGGCCCTGCGTCGGCAGGGATTGAAGGCCTTTGGTCGGCTCGGCTTTCCCACCACGCGCCAGGAGGAATGGAAATACACTTCCGTGCGGCCCATCGGACGGGAGCGTTTCGCACTGGCCGTGGAGACTTGTGTGGGTTTGGTGGAGGACGACTTGGGCGCGGCCCGGATGCCGGAGCTGGACGCCCACCGCTTCGTATTCGTCAACGGCCGCTATGCACCGCAGCTCTCCCGGCCCGGCAAGCTCCCCACGGGCGCCACGGCCAAGCCGCTCGCCCAGGCCCTGCGTGAGGAGCCCGACCGTGTGCGTGCCCTGCTGGGTCGGCGGGTGAGGGCGGACGAGAATGGCTTCACGGCACTCAACCTGGCCTACTTCACGGACGGCCTGTTTCTCGAGGTGGAACCAGGCGTTCGGCTTGAACGGCCCGTCCACATGTTGCATGTGAGTATCGGGCAGAGCGAACCGGCCGCCCACCATCTGCGTCATCTGGTCTGTGCGGGCGAGGGCAGCGAAGTCGCCCTGATCGAACACTACGTGAGCCTCGGTGAGGGGACCTACCTGGACAACGTGGCCACCGAGCTGGCCCTGCAGCCGCAGGCGGCCGTGCGCCACTACAAGTTGCTCCAGGAAGGCGCCGGCGGCTTCCATGTCGCCGCCATCGACGCCCATCAGCTCGACGACACCCACTACCGCTCCCACAACGTGTGTCTGGGTGGGGCATTGGTGCGCAACGACATTCGGGCGGACCTGGATGCCGAAGGGGCGCGGTGCGAGCTGTTCGGACTGTATGTGACGGACGGGAGACAGCATGTGGACAACCACACCCGGGTCGACCACCGCAAGCCTCACGGCACCAGCCATGAGTTCTACAAGGGCGTGTTGGCCGGCCGTTCACGCGGTGTGTTCAACGGCGTGGTGTACGTGCATCCGGGTGCCCAGAAGACCGACGCGCAGCAGGCCAATCACAACCTGCTGCTGTCGCGCGACGCCGAGATCGACACCAAGCCCCAACTCGAGATCTATGCCGACGACGTCAAGTGCAGCCACGGGGCCACGGTGGGCCAGCTGGACGAAAACCAGATGTTCTATCTGCGCTCGCGCGGTATCCCCGAGCCCACGGCCGCGGGTATGCTGACCTATGGCTTCGCGCACGACCTGGTCGAGCACATGGGCCTGGAGCCCGTGCGCCATCTCATCGAGGAGATCCTGGTGCGCAAGCTCCCACATGCCGCGGAGTTGCAGGGGGTGGAATGACCCGCCACGCGCCGGAGCGCATGCCCGAGTCCGCGGCCTTGGATCTTGAGCGGGTGCGGGCCGACTTTCCGGTCCTCCACCAGCGGGTGCATGGCCGGCCATTGGTCTATCTCGACAACGGTGCCACGACCCAGAAGCCCCTGGCGGTCATCGAGGCGCTGTCCGGGTACTACAGGCACGACAACGCCAACGTTCACCGGGCGGTGCACACCCTGGCGCAGCGGGCGACCGATGCCTACGAGGCGGCCCGCCAGCGGGTGGCGCGGTTCATCGGTGCGCAGGCGCCGAACGAAGTGGTATTCGTGCGGGGCACCACCGAGGCGATCAACCTGGTGGCCTGGAGCTTCCTGCGCCCACGGCTGCGGGCGGGTGACGAGATCATCCTCACGGGGCTCGAACACCACTCCAACATCGTGCCCTGGCAACTGGTGGCCGAGGAGACGGGTGCGCGGCTGCGGGTGGTGCCAGTGGACGAGCAGGGCGCGCTGATCCTGGACGACTTCGAGTCCCTGTTCAATGCGCGCACGCGGATGCTCGCCATGGCCCACGTCTCCAATGCCCTGGGGACCATTCTTCCCGTCCAGGAGATGACCGATGTGGCACGGCGCCACGGCGTGCCGGTGCTCATCGATGGTGCCCAGGCCGTGGCCCATCAGACCGTGGACGTCCAGGCGATCGGCTGTGATTTCTACGCCTTTTCCGGTCACAAGATGTACGGGCCCACCGGCATCGGGGCGCTCTGGGGCCGGATGTCCCATCTCCAGGCCATGCGGCCCTACCAGGGGGGCGGCGAGATGATCCGGCGGGTGAGCTTCGAGGGCAGCGAATACGCGCCGCCGCCGGCACGCTTCGAGGCGGGCACGCCGCACATCGCCGGTGCCGTGGGGCTGGGCGCGGCTGTGAGCTATCTGGAGGCCATCGGGCCGGACGCGGCTGGTGCGCACGAGCGTGATTTGCTCCAGTACGCCACCCGCCGTGCCCAGGAGATCCCGGGCCTGCGTGTGATCGGCACGGCCGAGCCCAAGGCGGCGATCCTTTCCTTCGTCCTGGAGGGAATCCATGCCCATGACGTGGGCACCATCCTGGACACGGAGGGTGTTGCCGTGCGCGTGGGACATCTGTGTGCCATGCCGGTCATGCAACGCTTTGGCGTTCCCGCCGTGGCGCGCGCCTCCTTCGCCGTGTACAACACTCGCGACGAGGTCGATCGTCTGATCGCGGGCCTTTGGAAAGTGAATGAGGTGTTCGGACGATGAACGATCTGCGCGAACTCTACGAAGAAGTGATCCTGGATCACAACCGCAATCCCCGCAACTATCCGAAGAAGCCCGAAGGCACCACGCACACGGCCCACGGCTTCAACCCCCTGTGCGGCGACGAGTTCCAGATCCATCTCCGGGTGAAGGACGGTGTGATCGAGGACGTGGGCTTCGAGGGTGCCGGGTGCGCCATCTCCACCGCCTCGGCCTCCCTCATGACCGAGGCCCTCAAGGGCAAACGGGTCGAGGAAGCGGAAAAGCTCTTCGAAGTGGTCCACGACCTGCTCACCCGGGAAGAGCAGGTGGACGACGACGAGCTGCTGGGCAAGCTCACGGTGCTGACGGGCGTCAAGGAATATCCCATGCGCGTCAAGTGCGCCACGCTGCCTTGGCACACCATGAAGGGTGCGCTGGAGGGCAAGAAAGAGACGGTCAGCACCGAATAACACGAGCCCCGACGGACGACGCCACCATGACCGAGGAGACCGAACGCAGCCCCGAGACACCCCCCGATGCCGGGGAGGCAAGCGCGTCGCACGGTGAGGCGCAAGGCGACCTCAAGTCACGGGTGATCGGGGCCTTGAAGGAGATCTACGACCCGGAGATCCCGGTCAACATCTACGATCTCGGGCTCATCTATGGGCTCGACGTGGACGAGGCCACCGGCGTGGTATCCGTCGAGATGACCCTCACGGCACCCGGCTGCCCCGTGGCGCAGACCTTCCCCAGCGTCGTCGAATCCCGGCTCAAGGAAGTCGAGGGGGTGACCGACGCCCGCGTGGAGCTGGTCTGGGATCCCCCGTGGACGCAGGACCGCCTGTCCGAGGAGGCCAAGCTTCAACTCGGCCTGCTTTGAGTCCGCGGGTCTTCCCCCCACTGTGCTATAACAAGGTATCGACCGTAGCTGAATCGCTGAGCAGGGGGGATGATGGCCGAGTGGATCGATGTTGCACCTGCGGAGGAGCTGGAGCCCGGTTCGTGGAAGACCATCGAGTACGACGATCGGATCATCGCCGTGTTCAACCTGGATGGGGAGTTCTACGCCATCGAGGACATCTGCACCCATGACGGCGCCGAGCTCACCGGGGGAGAGATCGAGGGCACCGAGATCATCTGTCCGCGCCATGGCGCTCGCTTCGACATCATCACCGGCGAGGCCCTCACGCCCCCTGCCTACGAAGACATCGACACATTCGAGGTCCGCGTCAAGGACGGCATGGTGCAGGTAAACGTGGAGCCGGACTGACCGTAGGCCGCCGCGGGCCTGCTCGCCAAGGGGCCCACGCCGCTGAAACATGCCGACCTCTCCCTGGCGCAGCGGTGTTCCCAGCTCCCTGCCTCGTCTTCAGGGGAATATGCCAGGTGTAGCCCCTCCAGCAGGCGCGTCACGCGCTCCCACCGCCCGCCGCTCCAGTCAGAAGTCTGCCGCACTCACCACGGCCGGCAGCTCCGGCTTGTTCATCACGTGCGTGTAGATCATGGTGGTGGACACATCCGCATGGCCCAGGAGCTCCGGACCGGGCGGATGTCGTAGCCCGCCCCCAGCAGGCGGGTGGCGAAGGAACGGCGTAGGGTATGGCTGTTGACCCGCTTGGGGATCCGCGCCGCGCGGGCGGCCTGCTGGATCGCCTTCTACACGGCGGTCTACGTTCCACACTACCGTAGAGGTCGATGCTGCGTTTGCTCGCCTGAAACACGTATTGCCACGCCCACTGGCGCGGCGCATTCGGGTATTTGCGCGCCAGCGCGCAGGGTAGGTAGACTGCTCCGTAG
>JALVEU010000287.1 GCA_027030565.1 Gammaproteobacteria bacterium
CCCACCACGCGGCGCCTGGTGCCGGAGATGTACGTGGAGATGCACCCCGAGGACGCCAAGGCACTGGGCATCCGGGACGGCGACAAGGTGCGCCTGGTGACACGGCGAGGCGCGTTCCAGGCACGCGCCCAGGTGGGCACCAACAGCTTGGTCAAACCGGCCCGCAACAGTGTCCCGCGTGGCTACCTGTTCAGTCCCTGGAACCTGTCGGTGGCCGATAGCGCCGATCCGCGCAAGAACAAGTGGCTGGTCAACGCCACGTCGAGCCGGATCTGGGATCCCGTCTCGGGACAGGTGGACTTCAAGAAGCTGGCCTGCCGAGTGGAAAAGGTCTGAGGCCCAAGACTCCCCCGGGCGTGTAGATCGCCCGGGGGAGCGTCGAGGGAGGACCTCGTGAAACGCCGCGATTTTCTCGGTTCCCTGCTGGCCGCAGCCGCCGCCCTGGTGGCCGGAGGTGCCGCGAGCCGACCTCGGGGAGGCGGCCTGCGCTACCTGCGCCCACCGGGGGCGCTGCCCGAACGCGAGTTTCTGGCACGTTGCATCCACTGCGGGCAGTGCGGGGAGGTCTGTCCCAATCGCTGCATCCTGTATTTCGGGTATCAGAATGGCCCGGCCTCCGTGGACACGCCCTACATCCTGCCCCGGGAACAGGCGTGCATCCTGTGCATGCGCTGCGGGGAGGTCTGCCCAACCGACGCCATTGCGCAAATCCCGCACGCCATGGGCCCCATCCTGGAGCGGGTGCACATGGGGCGGGCACACATCGACAAACACCTGTGCCTCTCCTATCAGGGCAAGACCTGCGGGGTGTGCTACCGGGCCTGTCCGCTGCAGGACGTGGCCATCCGGGTGGGCATGCTGGAGCAACCGCAGATCCTGGACGGCTGTGTGGGATGCGGTCTGTGCGAACGCTCCTGTATCCAGCTGCCGCAGGCGATCCGCATCATCCCGCGGCATGAGGCATGAAACGAAATCGGTCAGCAACGAGCACGTATCCGATGATGTCAGAGCATCCTGAGCCCTTCTTCCTGTGGCGTCACCTCAACAAACTGCGCTGGGTGGTTCTCACCACGGTCTTTTTGATGCTGGTGGTGCTGCCGCTGGTCCACGTGTACCAGACCTACGTGGCCGCACACGCCTACGACCTGCTCAGTCCCGGCGAGAAACGGCTCTACGAAGTCATGGAGACCCTCACCTCGCCGTTCACGGAGGATCCCGCCGAGGACCTGGATGCGGTCAAAGGCACCACATGGTCGGGGACCTTCTTCGGCGTTCAGCTGAGCGACCCGCTGGCCGTCGCCGCGCAGACGGCCGCCGGACATGGCATCTATCTGCCCTTTCTGCTCACGGCGCTCGTTCCAGTGGTCCTCACCCTGGTGTTCGGCCGCTTCTTTTGCGGCTGGATCTGTCCGGCGACCTTCCTCTACGAACTCAATACCAACTTCGCGGCCTGGCTGCATCGCATGGGCGTGCGGACCGGGCAGCGTCACTTGGACCGCCGCCTCAAGTACCTGGTGCTGGCTATGGGGCTGGTCTTGTCGGCAGTCCTGGGTTCAGTGACGGTGGCAGCCGTTTATCCGCCAGCAGTGGTAGGCCGGGAACTCTACTACGCCATCGCCCAGGGCGGGTTCGGGGCCGGTGCCGTGTTCTTTGTGGGCACCCTGCTGTTCGATCTCCTGGTGGCCCGACGCGGGTTCTGCCGGTATCTGTGCCCGGGCGGCGCCCTGTACTCCTTGCTCGGACGCTACCGGCCGGTGCGCATTCGCCGCATCGTCGAACGCTGCAACGACTGTGGCAAGTGCAACGCCGTCTGTGAATTCGGCCTCGATCCGCTGCGAGACCATTTCGGCCAGGAATGCAACAACTGCAGCGCCTGCATCGCGGTCTGCCCCACCAACGCCATGAGCTTCGTGTTGCGCCTCGCCGACGTGCCGGAACAGGGCCCAGGGCACCTGGGGCACAAGTACCGTCGACAACGACAGGGGAGTGCATGCCATGAAACGTAGAACGGCCCTGCAACGCCTCGTGGCCGGAGGCGCGGCCCTGGCCGCAGGGGCCCTGCCCTACGGCATCGCTCGTCTACTCGCCCCGGAGGTCATTCCAGGGGTTGCGGCCGCGCCCGAGGAACGTATTCGACCACCCGGCGCACTGCATGACGAC
>JALVEU010000288.1 GCA_027030565.1 Gammaproteobacteria bacterium
TGCGACCCACCAGGCGCACGGCGATGAGCGAGGCCGGATTCACGTAGCCTGCGCCCAGGGCCTTGCCGCCCGCGTCGCGCACCACCACCGCGTCCCCCGGCTGGAACGCCTTCAGCGGCGTGGCGGAGGTGTCGATCTCGTTGCTGAACACCCACAGGTGGCCGGCCTTGAGCCGGCGCTCCTCGCGCGGTTTGAGACGAATCTCCGGCAGGGGTGGTTTGCTCATGGCAGGGATCGATGCGACACGGGGGCCGCAGTGTAGCCCATTCCCCGAGTTCCAGGGCGGATACGGGAACGTGGACCAGGCCATGGCGTACCATGGACAGCCCACGCAGAGTATCCGAGACCAGCCCGTGAGCACACATCGCAACCGCCTGGCCGACGAGACCAGCCCGTACCTCCAGCAGCACGCCGACAACCCCGTGGACTGGTATCCCTGGGGCCCGGAGGCCTTGGAACGGGCCCGCCGCGAGGACAAGCCGATCCTGCTCTCCATCGGCTACTCGGCCTGCCACTGGTGCCATGTGATGGCGCACGAGTCCTTCGAGGACGAGGAGACCGCGCGCATCATGAATGCGCTGTATGTGAACATCAAGGTGGACCGGGAGGAGCGCCCCGACCTGGACAAGATCTACCAGACGGCCCACCAGCTCCTCGCCCAGCGCCCCGGCGGCTGGCCGCTCACCGTATTCCTGGACCCGCAGACGCAGGTGCCCTTCTTCGCCGGGACCTACTTCCCCAAGGAGGCCCGTCACGGGCTGCCCGCCTTCAAGGACCTGTTGGTACAGGTGGAGCGGTGGTTCCGCCAGCACCGCGACGGCATTGCCGAACAGAACCGCAGGCTCACCGCGGCCCTGCGCGAGATCGCCTCGCCGCCGGCCGGTGCGCGCCCACCCGGGCCGGAGGTGCTGGAGGCCGCGCGCAGCCAGCTCGCCAAGGCCTTCGACCCCCGCCACGGCGGCTTCGGACAGGCCCCCAAGTTCCCCCATCCAACGGACCTGGATTTCCTGCTGCGGCGTTGGGGCCGGCACGGGGACGAGCAGGCGTGCCACATGGCCGAATTCACCCTGGACCGTATGGCCCTGGGCGGCATCTACGATCAGCTGGGCGGCGGCTTCTGCCGCTATTCGGTGGACGCGCTCTGGATGATCCCCCACTTCGAGAAGATGCTCTATGACAACGCCCTGCTGCTCGGCCTCTATGCCCAGGCCGCAGCCGGCACGGGAAAGGCGCTCTTCGCGCGCACCGCGCACGAGACCGCCGCCTGGGTGCGTCGCGAGATGCAGTCTCCCGAGGGCGGCTACTATTCCGCCCTGGACGCCGACTCAGAGGGCGAAGAAGGCCGATTCTACGTGTGGTCGCGCGAGGCGGTGCGCGAGGTGCTGGGCGAGGGCCTGGACTACCGCCTCTTCGCCCGGCGCTTCGGGCTGGACCGTCCGCCCAACTTCGAGGGCCGCTGGCACCTCCATGTCTTCGTGGACGTGCCGCGTCTGGCCCGGGAATTCAACCTCACCGAGGACGAGGTCGTGGCCCGTATTGACGCGGCCCGGACCAAGCTCTTCGCCGCCCGCGAGCAGCGCGTCCGGCCGGGACGCGACGAGAAGGTGCTGACCGCCTGGAACGCCCTCATGATCCGCGGCATGGCCCTGGCCGCCCGACACCTGGACTGCCCGGAATGCCTGCAGTCGGCGGAGCAAGCCCTTGGCTTCCTGCGCCGCGAGCTCTGGCGCAATGGCCGGCTTCTGACCACCTACAAGGATGGCCGCGCGCACCTCGCCGCCTATCTGGACGACTACGCCTTCCTGCTCCACGCGCTGTTGGAGCTCCTGGAACTGCGCTGGCAGACTCGGGACCTCGAATGGGCACAGGCCCTCGCGGACATCCTGATCGAGCACTTCATGGACCCCGAAGGCGGCGGGTTCTACTTCACCAGTGACGAGCACGAGGCCCTCATCCAGCGCCCCAAACCCTTCCCCGACGAGGCGGTACCCGCCGGCAACGGGATTGCCGCCCAGGCCCTGCAACGCCTCGGCGAGCTCCTGGGCGAGCCCCGTTACCTGGAGGCCGCCGAACGCACCCTGGCCGCGGCCGCCGCGAGCATCCAAGAGGCCCCCATGGCCCACGCCTCCTTGCTCATCGCCTTGGACGCGTACCACGA
>JALVEU010000289.1 GCA_027030565.1 Gammaproteobacteria bacterium
TGTGGCGAGGGTACGGTTGTCCGTGTCCGGGTGGGTGCAGCGCCACGCCAGCTTGGCCTCGATCGCCTCAAGGATGGCATGGCACAGAGGCACGCCCGCGAAGCCTTCGGCCTCCACCAGCCCCCCGGGCGACTGGACGTTCACTTCCATGAGGCGTCCGCCGATGACGTCGATCCCTGCGAAAAAGATCCCGTCGCGTTCCAGGCGGGGGCGGATGGCCTCGGCGAGTTCGAGCATGGCCGAAGTGATCTCCGCCGGCCTCGCGATGGCCCCAGCGGTCAGGTTGCTGCGGATGTCGGCGTCGCCGTGGATCATCTGGCGGAAGCTCCCCGCACGCTGCAGGGAACCGCCCCGGTTCACCGTGGCGATTCTTCTGATAACGGTGCGCTGAGGATTGCCGCCGGGAGGTGGTATTTCAACCCGGCCCGGAATGCAGGAGATGTGAGGCAGATCAAGAAGGCCGGTGGTGACCCGTTGGGCGTCTTCCTATACTTCGCGTGCGGGCGATCGCCGCACACCCCAGCCCCGAGGCATGGTCCCAATCGGGGCACGGGTTCTCGCCAACACCATCCTTGGGGGATCCCAGATGAATCACGTCCTGCGAGTTTTCTCCGCCCTCTGTGCCCTGTGGGTGCTGCAGCCAGCCCATGCCGATGACCTGCTCGATCGGGCCAAGCAGTTGTTCGAGCCCATTCCAGCCTCCATCCCCAAGGTGGGCGACAATGTACTGAGCCCGGAGAAGGTGGACCTGGGCAAGAAGCTGTTCTTCGATCCGCGCCTCTCGGCCAGCGGGCTCATCAGCTGCAACACCTGCCACAACCTGGGCATGGGCGGGGACGACAACCTGGAGACCTCCATCGGTCACGGTTGGGCCAAGGGGCCGAGGAATGCCCCCACCGTGCTCAACGCGGTCTTCAACATCGCCCAGTTCTGGGATGGGCGCGCAGAGGACCTCAAGAGCCAGGCCAAAGGTCCCATCCAGGCCGGAGTGGAGATGGCCAATCGCCCCGAGCGCGTGGTGGCGACTCTCAAGAGCATGCCCGAATACGTGGAACAGTTTCGCAAGGCCTTCCCCGGGCAGGCGGATCCGGTCACGTTCGACAATGTGGCGGTGGCCATCGAGGCCTTCGAGGCCACCCTGCTCACCCCCGACTCGCGCTTCGACCGGTTCCTCGAGGGCGACGCCCAAGCGCTCTCGGACCAGGAGAAACAGGGGCTTCGGGTGTTCATGGACAAGGGCTGTGCCGGCTGCCACGGCGGGATCAATCTGGGTGGTAACGGCTACCATCCCTTCGGCGTGGTCAAGCGGCCGGGTGCCGAGATCCTGCCGCCCGACGACAAGGGCCGCTATCAGGTGACCAAGACCGCCACCGACGCCTACGTATTCCGTTCCCCGCCGTTGCGCAACGTGGCCCTCACGGCCCCGTATTTCCACTCCGGCAAGGTCTGGGACCTGCGCCAGGCGGTGGCCATCATGAGCAGCAGTCAGCTCGGGCAGGAGCTCAGCGAGTCGGAGATCGATGCCATCACCGCCTTCCTCAGGACCTTGACCGGCCGCCAGCCGCGCATCGAGTACCCCATCCTGCCGGTGGAGTCGCCGACCACGCCGCGCCCGCAGCCCATGACCCGGCGCGGCCCCTCGGGTCACTGAGGGGCGGCGCCACGGGCCCCAATGCCGTGGCGGCCGCAGGCGGGCACTCTCAGACGAGGTCCAGGACCAGGCCCCAACGGTTGAGCTTGCCCCGATCGCGCGGCGCACGGTCGATGATGCGCAGGCGCCAGTCGCCACGCACCGGCTCGCCGTGCAGCGCGGCCAGGGCCGGCGTGTCATCGGCCGTGTAGCTGCGTACGATGTTGTCCTGCCAGGCGCCGCTGCGGCTGTGCAGGGTCACGGTCGTCCCCGCTGGCGATTGGAGGGTCACCTCCAGATCACCGATGTAGGTATGGGTGATGTCCACCTCCACCCGCAAGGTCTCCAAGGTGCCTTCGGCCTCGGCAGTGAGAGTCCGTTCCACGGCCGGGCCTGGCGCGTCCGGGATGGCCAGTGCCGGTGCCTCCTCCAGGACGACGCGACGCTTCTCCACCCCACGCAGCCGCAGGGCCCAGCGATGCAGCCGTCCCGTGTCCTCCGCGGCCAGGTCACGCACGCGC
>JALVEU010000290.1 GCA_027030565.1 Gammaproteobacteria bacterium
GCTTGGGGTCCGGCGTCGGCTTGGGATCCGGAGTCGGCTTGGGGTCCGGCGTCGGCTTGGGCGTCCCGGTGCGCAGCACGAAGTGTGCTGTGACGACCTCACTGGGGGCCATGCCCTTCTTCACCGCCGCGGCCTTCACTTGGATGGTGCCGCTCGCACCCGTCTCCTCCGGCCGGGGGATCGAAGACAAAGTGATGGGCCGTTTGTAGAGGAATCGGGTGGGACTGGACAGCGGATCGGTCCCGTCCAGGGTGCACCAGATCCGGGCGCCTTGCACCTCGACACTGAGCTCAATGGGGTCGTTTTCGTCCACTACACCGCCGGGAGGAGAGATCACAGGAGCGGGCACGGACGCGAGCACCGTGAACTCCGCTCGCGCAACACGGCTCGGACTGAACCCGTCCTTGGCAGCGATCGCGCTCACCACTGCATCACGCGTCAGCGTGAAGGGCCCTGTGTAGACGGCCGAGCCCACGCTGGGTGCCGTGCCGTCTGTCGTGTAATAGATGGTCGCACCCGGCGTACCCGTGTCGAGCCTCACCTCCACAGAACCCTCGAAGATCCCGCCCTGGGGAACGATGCGTGGGGGTGTGATGGCACTGGACTGGGTCGAAGTGACGACGGTCGCCACCCACTGCCCCTTGCCGGGTCTGGCCAGCTCCAAGGTCCCGGCGCTGGTTTGCCGAGCCTGTGTTTTCCACGTCGCCTGCGAGACGTCGAGCCAGCGTACGACGTAGTCTCCTGGGGCCAGCTGCAGGGTCACATGCCCATCACTCACGCCCGTGAAGTACACGGCGACCCACTCCTCGGCGTTGCCAAACGCATAGGCCTCGTCGGGTTCACGGTCCATGAGAACATTCTGGAGCGGGTGGCCCTGAAAATAGGCATCGAGGGCGTCCACCAGTGCCCTGGCGCTCTTCAAATGACGCTGGGCCGGAGCAGTCAAACCGAGGCCCGGGGGCGGCACGGCATTGGCGGCATCCCGGTGGAACCGGGCACTCGCGCCACCCGCAAACAGGGTACGCCAGAACTTGCGGCCGGCCTCCTCCACCGTGGCTCCGGTCCGGCTTCGAAACGGCTTCCCGATGGGCCAGTCAAAGCGATAAAGCTTGACGGAGTTGATGGGGCGTTTCGTCCCTGCAGCGATCACCTGATCGCGGTACCAGACGAAGTTGTCATATTGCTCCTGCCCGCTCACACTCCCATTCTGGGAGATGTCCAGATAGCCGAAGATCCTGGCCTTCCTGATCGGTTCCCGATTGTCGGGATGCGTACTGTCCCGGAATCTCTGTCGGGTATAAGAAGGCGGGTGATAACGTCGGCTATCGGCCACGTAGACCGTTTGCGGCGTCTTGCTCTGAACGTAACGCGCCCAATACTCACCCACCTCGAACGGAAGCGGACTCTCGTTGTCGATCTGGTAAAGAATATTGTCGTACTGTTTGGTGATGCTCAGCAGTTTGTCTACGTACTTCTGCTGATAGGAAAGCAACACCTTGTCGTTGTTCAATGCCGGGACGGCCTCGAAAAAGCCCCTGTCGAACCCGTTGGCCATCTCGCTTCCCTGCTTCAGCCGGGTGTCCTGATACGTGTAATTGACATTGTTGTCCGGGTTCCACGCAGAAATGCGCCACGCATCCGGCCCCACCAGTGCCCAAGCGTCCCAGATTTCCAGTTGGACGATGATCCCGCGCTGGTGAGCGGCGTCGAGAAACAGTTTCAGCTTGTCCCAATACTTTGGATTCCACTGGTTCAGGTCGAAGACGCCAGGGCTCACCTCCTGAAACGCCTGCTCGTAGTCGTCGTACCGGTAACCCCCGACCGCGGGATCCCACGACCGATGATGCAAGGAGCTTCGGATATAGTTTCCGCCGCTGTTCACCAGCGTGTCCAGGTGGGCGAGCAGCTGCTGCCTTGGCCACTGGAAGATGGCATCGTGCCCGGATCCACCGATGAGGAGCACCGGCTGGCCCTTATACTGCCAGTAGAACGGATTGTTCTTATAGGGCTCGATGCGGGCATGCACCGCTGACACCGCTACGGAAAGGAAATAAACAAGTATTAATAGCAATACCCGTGCCATAAGGCCCCCTGCATTTGACTCTTCAACCACTTACCGGCCAGATCTACTAGCCGTCCCAATACGTCATGTACTTCATTTGCATGCCATACCCGGCGCCTATTAAGCGCGCTATGGTATCAGCCGCACATGATTATTCAACATACCATGTCACTGACAGATCGCGCGGCCGCTTGTCGGACATATCCTACGCCTCTGTCGGACAACCGACCCGTGCGCGGCGGATGCTGACTTTCGGGTGCAGGAAAGGGCGTCCCTTTTCAACGGAATTCCCGCAGAGACAAGCAGTTAATCAACCATCCACAGCATTGAAATTCCTTTGGGGAACCGCGAACGGTGCTGAATGACCGATATTCGGCGAGCAAACGAGCTTGCGCCCCGCAAGTGACCACGGAGTACGGAACTGGCAAACTCGTTTCCACAACTGACGCATGGCCTTTGTTCGCTCACCACCCAGCGCCGGTTAGAAAGGTCGTGATGAATCTGCTGCGCGCGGCACGAGCCCCCGTGCCCCCGAAGAGCCAGGCCTGTCGGCCGGGTAAGGTGGGCCTCCAGACCGTCAGGCAGGCGCCCCCCGGAGGCTCCGACAGCGATCCGTGTCAGGGTCAGTTGGCCGATGACCTGTGCCGGCAGGCCCGGAGCGGACCGATCACCCCGTCGTGGCGGGATTCAGATCCATCAGCACCCGCAGCACCCGTCCCCGACCAGGAATCTCCAGATCCGGCGCGAGTTCGGCCAGTGGCTCCAGCACGAAGCGACGCTCGTGAAGGCGTGGGTGTGGGAGCGTGAGCCTCGGATCGTCGAGGACGAGGTCTCCATAGAGCACCAAGTCCAGGTCGAGGGTTCGGGGACCCCACCGTTCAGGGCCGCGGATGCGTCCTTGTGCCGACTCGATCAGCAGGAGGGCGCCGAGCAGGGTGTACGGAGCCAGAGCGGTGCGCAGATGGACCACGGCGTTCAGATATTGCGGCTGGTCGGCGTCCCCGACCGGCGCGGTTCGGTACCAGCGGCTCCCAGCCACGAACCGGGTGTCGGGCAGGCGGCCGAGGGCGATGGTGGCCCGCCGTAGCTGCGCCGGCGGATTGGCCAGATTACTCCCCAACGCCACAAAGGCGTCGACTGGAGGCCTCATGCCTCCTCTGGCGGCTTTTTCTTGGCACGCCCCCGGCGCCGGCGCCGCACCGGTTTCTTGCGTGCGCGCGTCATGGTAGCCCGCTCCTCGGGCCCGACCTCCTGGAACTGCGTCCACCACTCACAGGCCTCGCCCACGTCCTCTCCCGCGCTGGCACGCAGGCAGAGAAAATCGTAGGCGGCCCGGAAACGGGGATGTTCCAAAAAGCGATGGGGCCGCTTGCCACTGCGATAGCGGAAACGCAGCTGCAGCTCCCAGATCTCGCGCATGCCCAGCGAAAACCGCCGCGGGATGCTGGTATGGGCCAGCTGTATCTGGAGCACCTCTCGCCCGGCACGCTGCAAGGCGGGCAGCGGCGCCAGGCCCTCACGCGCCTGGAGCTCCGCGGCACGCAGACGCACCGGCTCCCAGAGCAGGGCGGCATACAGGAAAGCGGGTGTGACCGGCTTGCCCGCCTCTACCCGCCGGTCAGTGTTCTCCAACGCACGCGTGACGAACACGTGCGGGAACCCGCCCTCTTCCTCTGCGAGGGCACGTTCGGTCAGTGGAAACAGATGGCCGAACAGACCGTAGTGCCGCAGCAACTCGAAAGTCTCCACGGCATAGCCGCCCTGGAACAGCTTGAGGACCTCGTCGAACAGCCGCGCGGGCGGCATCTGCTCCAACAGATGCGCCAGGCGTGGAATGGGAGTCTCGGTCTGTGAATGGATCCGGAAGCCCAGTTTGGCCGCGAACCGCACGGCCCGCAGCATGCGCACCGGGTCCTCCCGGTAGCGCCGTTGCGGCTCGCCGATGAGTCGAATGAGCCCGGCGCGCAGATCCTCCAGACCGCCCACGTAATCCACGACTGTGAAATCACGGATGTTGTAATACAGGGAGTTGACGGTGAAATCGCGCCGGACCGCGTCCTCCTCGATGGTCCCGTAGACGTTGTCGCGGACGATGCGGCCCTCGTCGACCAAGGCCCCCTCGGCATCGGCGTGAGGAATGGCCCGAAACGTCGCCACCTCCACGATGTCTCGACCGAAATAAACGTGAGCCAGACGAAAGCGGCGCCCGACGAGCCGGCAGTTGCGGAACAGCTTGCGCACCTGCTCGGGTCGCGCGTCGGTGACCACGTCGAAATCCTTGGGCTCACGCCCCAAGAGCAGGTCGCGCACGCCCCCGCCCACTAGATAAGCGGCGAATCCGGCGCGCTTGAGTCCGTAGAGCACGCGCAGGGCGTTTTCGCTGATGTCCGCCCGAGAAATGCCGTGCTCGCCCCGGGGAACGATGCGGGGTTCGAGCGCCGATTGAGAAACTCCTGCCTGGGTCACTGGACGGGTGGTCGTCTCCGTGAAAGTGTGCCGCTCCGGCTGCGGAGCCAAGCCCCGTTGCGCGCATCGGCTGGCGTATACTATACCGTCAACAGCAGGATACCCCTGCAGATTATGTGCCCATAAACAGCTTCGATTCCCTGCCGGACCCATTCCTCATATACTGCTACGGGCTTGGGAGGTTCGTCCGTGGCGTCGAGTCCGTCACTGTACCTCCCCCTGCAGCGGCCCGAGGGTCGTACCGCCTTCTGAACAGGCTCCCTTCGTCTAGTGGCCTAGGACGCCGGCCTCTCACGCCGGTAACAGGGGTTCGAGTCCCCTAGGGAGCGCCAGTTCCTCCCGCCGGCGCGCGGGGGCAAACTCCTGAACCGGAATGCGATCGTTGGAGGAGTAGCGCCATGGCAACCAAGGCCGATCTCGAAGCCCGCGAAGCGGAATGCAGCTCGGTGGAGGATTACGTCAAGCTGGCCCGCGAGGCCTTGGCCGATCCCGCCGACCCCGAGTACGCCAAGGAGCTGTTGCAGAAGGCCGAGGCCGAATGCCAGATGCCCATGGATTACATGACCGTCGGTGACGTGGCGGTGGAGATGGGCGATACGGACTATGCGCGCGAGCTCTACGAGCAGGCCGAGGACATGCTGTTCGACGCCCGAGAGTACATGGCCTTCGCCAAGAGCATGGGCAAACTGGGCGATCAAGACAAGGCACGCGAGTACCTGGAAAAGGCCGCCGCTGAGGTCACGCAGCCCGAAGACCTGCTGACCCTGGCGCAAATCGCCTCGGAAGACCTGAAGGACGAAGAACTCGCCCGGTCCCTTGTGGCAAAGGTCGAGGAAAAGGCCAAGAGCCTGGAGGACTTCGCGGAGCTGGCTCGCAAGGTCAGAGAGGCGGGAGACGAGGCCACGGCACGCATGCTCCTGGACAAGGCCGGACGTTTTGTCGACGGCATTCCGCAGACCATCGAGTACGCCAGGCTCTACATCGAGCTCTTCGACGACCGGGACAAGGCGCGAGAGATCCTCGAAGAGGCCGAGGCTGACTGCCAGTTCACCAAACAATTCGTGGAACTCGCCTCAGGGTTCAAGGAGCTCCTGGGCGACGAGGCCAAGGTGGACGAGCTCATGGAACAGGCCGCCGAGTTCTGCATGACCGGCGAGGAGTACGCAGATCTGGCCGAAGGGTACTGGCGACTCCAGGGCAACAAGGAAAAGGCCGTAGAGGCGTATCGGCAGGCCCTGGCCGACATTACGGACAAGGAGCAGCTCCTGCAACTGGCCAAGCGGGTGGCCGTGGAATTGGAGAATCCGGAGCTCGCCAAGGAGATCTATGCAAAGGCCGAGCAAAAGATGAGCTCTGCCAAGGAGCTCGCGGGCCTGGCCCGCTCGGTGTTGGAGGACCTCAAGGACAAGGACCAAGCGGCGGCGGTCTATAGAAGCGCCGCCGAAAAGCTCGTCAATCCCGGCGATCTGATCAACCTCGCCTCGGATGTCTTCGAGAGCCTCGGGGATTCCGCACTGGCCAAGACCATCTACGAGAAGGCCTTCGACAAGGCCAGCGACTTCAAACAGCTCCTGAAACTGGTCGATCAGTCCTTCGACGAGCTGAAGGATGCCGAATTCACCAAGCGTGTGCTGGAAAAGGCCGAGTCCCTGGCCGAGGCCTCGCCGGACCTCCTCCAGATCGCCGAAAAGATCCTGGACAAGATCGACGCCAGGGACTTCGCCCGACGTGTCCTCGAGGCCGCCGAAGAGAGCGTCACCAGTTTGGGTGAACTGCGTTCGGTGACCGAGGCCATCAAGGGCGCCTTCGCGGAGGACGCCGACTGGATCGCTCGGGTGGAAGAGAAGCTCGCCAAACGGGAGGCCAACCAGGAGAAGTACGCGGCCCTGCAGGAGCGCGAGAATCGGGCCAAGACGGTGCTTGACTACCTGGCCCTGGTGGACGACGTCATGGGCGAACTGCAAGACACCTACTACGCCCGCAAGCTGCTAACCTCTGCCGAGCAACTCTACAACGAGCAGGGCGGGGATTTCGCTTACGGTCGGCTGATCGCCCTGTCCATCGACCAGCACCTGGGGGACCGCGACTGGGTGCGACGCCTGCTCGAGGAGGCCGCAGCGCGTTGCCGGACCTTCACCTGCGTGCACGACGTGGCCCACACCGCAGCCCTGGAGCTCAAGGACAAGGAGACCGGTGCCGCGCTGGCCCGTACTTTCTACGGCCAATGGGAGCAGAAGCTCGATGCAGCCGACATCAAGGGCGCTTTCGACTACGTGAAACTCGCCCGAGCCGCGCTCGAAGACCTGGGCGATCGCGACTGGGCCATGAGGCTGGTGGACAAGGGCGAGACCCTGGGTGGTGATCAATACGCCTTCGAGGCATTGGCGCGCGTGGCCCTGGAGGCCAGGGACCGAGAACGGGCCCACGCTCTGCTTCGCAAGGCGGCCGAGGCCTGCAGGAAACCCGAAGACCTGGAGCAGGTGGCGCTGCGGATGAAGGCCGACGGAATCGACGAGGCATTCGTGCGCGAAGTGTACACCCTGGGCAAGGACAAGTTCACCGAGCCCGAGCAGCGGCTGCGTTGGGTGGAAGGGATTGTGGAGGTCTTCCGGGATGAAGCCTGGGCCGCCAAGGAGTACGATGCACTGGCCAGGACGTTCAGCAGTGGTCCCATGGCCAAGCGGTATCGGGCCAGCCGGCAGTCAAGGCTCCACCAGGGTCTGTGGTTCAAGTCCCGCAAGGCGGGGGGTTGAACGTGGGCCTTCAGCGGGCGGATGCAGCCGCTCGCACCGGAGCCAACCGATGCGTCGTTCGAAGGAGATGAGGAGTCCTGCCCATGCACTTGACGACCCAGTCCCGTACCCTGCACGGCATATTGATCTTGGCCGTCGCCCTCGGAATCGGCCTCGCTGCGTGCAGTGGAGGAGGGGCCCGCGTGCAAAGCCAGAACGTGACCACCACGACCACCATGGGTCAGGAACTCATGGATCTGGAGCGCTCCTACAAGCAGGGGATCATCTCCAAGTCGGAATACGAAAAGGCCAGAAAGGCGATCCTGAAACGCTACGCAAAGTGATCCGGTGATCACGAAAGGAACGCGCCTGGGTCCGCAGCCAACCAGCTCCGGTCTCCCCTTCCAGGAGCACGCTCATGATTGATCCCAAGACCCTGGACGAGATGACGCGGCGCCTGGTCCAGAGCCTCCCCGCAGGCCTGAGCACGCTGCAGCAGGATCTCGAGAAGAATTTTCGCGCTGTGATCGAGGCCTCCATCCAGCGGCTCGATCTGGTGACGCGAGAGGAGTTCGAAGTGCAGGCGGAGGTACTCGCCCGGACCCGGGAAAAGCTGGAGGCCCTGGAAGCACGGGTCACACGGATCGAGGAGGCGCTGGGAAGTGTGCCGTCCGCGGAGGCGCCCCCGGGAGACTAGGTCTCCCAGGGGCTTCCCGGCGAGCCCCTCTCGGCACCCCGGCGGCGGGCGACCCCAGAGAATGGACGACGAGCTGCCCAACCTCGCGGTGGTCCACAGCCGTGCCCTGGTGGGCATGGAGGCGCCCGAGGTGACCGTGGAGGTCCACGTCGCCAATGGACTGCCTGCGCTGTCCATCGTGGGCCTGCCCGAGGCTGCGGTGAAGGAGAGCAAGGACCGCGTGCGCGCCGCCATCGCCAACAGCCGCTTCGAATTCCCTCAACGGCGCATCACCGTCAATCTCGCGCCCGCCGACCTTCCCAAGGAGGGCGGGCGTTTCGATCTGCCCATCGCACTGGGCATCTTGGCCGCTTCCGGCCAGATCCCGAGGCCGCCCCTGAAAGACATCGAATTCCTGGGCGAGCTGGGGCTGTCGGGGCAGTTGCGCCCGGTCACCGGGACGTTGCCCGCAGCGCTGCATGCGCGACGCGTGCCACGCACCCTGTGCCTGCCACACCCGAGTGCCCCACAGGCCGCCCTGGCCGAAGGCGCAGAGATCCTTTCAGCCGGTCATCTCTTGGACGTTTGCGCCCATTTGCGCGGGGCGCAACCCCTCCCCCGCGCCACCGCCCCGGCGCACGACCGCACATCGCGTGAACCCCTTCCGGACCTCGCCGAGGTGCGCGGTCAGCAGCGCGCACGCAGGGCGCTGGAGGTCGCTGCCGCGGGCCGGCACCACATGCTCATGATCGGCCCCCCCGGCACGGGCAAGACCATGCTGGCCAGTCGCCTGCCAGGCATCCTGCCCCCCATGACCGAGCGGGAAGCCATCGAGGCCGCCGCGGTGGCCTCCGTGGCCGGACTGGACCCGTTCACAGCGGGTTGCTGGCGTCAACGCCCCTTTCGTGCCCCGCACCACACGGCCTCTGCCGTGGCCCTGGTGGGTGGCGGCCCGCACCCGCGACCCGGCGAAATCTCCCTGGCCCATGGCGGTGTGCTGTTCCTGGACGAAGCGGCGGAATTCGACCGGCGTGCGTTGGATGCACTGCGGGAGCCCCTGGAGACCGGACGGATCGCCATCGCCCGGGCAGCCCGCCGGGCCGAGTTCCCGGCTCGCTTTCAGCTCGTACTCGCCCTCAACCCGTGTCCCCAAGGGTACGACTGCGACCTGGGGGAGCATTGCCGTTGCACGGCCATGCAGCGACGCCGGCACCTCTCCCGGCTGTCGGCCCCGCTGCTGGACCGCATCGACCTCCACGTCCTGGTCTCGAGGCAGTCTCAAGCCGAGCTACGCGCCGCCCCCCCGGGTGAGGCCAGCGCGATGGTGCGGGAACGGGTGGAGGCCGCACAAGCCCTGCAGATCGAGCGCCAGGGATGCCTCAACGCCGATCTACCCGCGAGCCTGCTCGATCGGCATGCCCCGCTCGACGCCACCGCGGCGGCCATGCTCGAGCAGGCAGCGCAGCGCTTCCGACTTTCCCTTCGCGCATGCCACCGGATCCAGCGCGTGGCACGCACCATCGCGGATCTGTCCGGTAGCGCGCGCATCGGCCCCCAGCATCTAGGCGAAGCCATCACGTATCGGGCCCTGGAGCGCCTCGTCTGAAGATCGGCCTCGGTGCGTCTGGAGCAATGCTGTGGCCGGAGCCCTGATCTGCGCCCGCCACCGAGACGGGGACGACACAAGAAAGGCGGCCAGAGGCCGCCTGTTCGCAACCTGCCACACCCGAGGACGGCTACTGCGCCGCTTCGAGCATGTAGTCGACGGCCATACGCACCTGCTCCTCGCTGAGGTCCGGGCGCCCACCCTTGGGCGGCATGGTCCCCTTACCCTGAAGCGCAGACCGGTAGAGCACCTCGCTCCCCGCACCGATCCTCGGTGCCCAGGCGGCCGTATCAGCAAACTTGGGTGCACCGGCCGCACCCGTCGCGTGACAGCCCGCGCAAACGGCCTCATAGACCGACTTGCCGTCGGCCAGCGCCGGCTCGGCCGCCGCCTGCGAGGACTTGGCTGCACCAGCCGACGCGGTTGCGGGCACCTGCCCTACATAGACCCCTCCCACCGGTTCCAGGCGCTTCTCGATGGCCTCACGCACCAGCGGATCCTGCAGGTTCCCACCCTCGGGCGTCAGACTTTGCGCAATGAAAAAGATCACGACCGCCAGGAGGACCAGAAACCCCAGCACGCCGATGAATACCCCCATGAATTGCCTGTCCGTCACGCGACCCCCTCACAACGCTGGATGATGTCAAACCACCAAAAACCGCAGGATTATAGCCAAACCGCAGGGGCTCACCAATGACAGGCTCGGCATGGACGCCCCGCCCCCGCCGCGGTATGATGGGCGCCCGCCAGGCGCCCGTAGCTCAGCTGGATAGAGCGTTGGCCTCCGGAGCCAAAGGTCAGAGGTTCGAATCCTCTCGGGCGCGCCAACCCACTCGATCTTCCGCAGCTTCGCTCACCCCGGCGGCCAGCCCATGGGCCGCCCGGCCAGGATGTGCAGATGCAGGTGGTAGACCGACTGCCCCGCCGTGGGCCCGTTGTTGATCACCACCCGAAAGTCCTCGTGGCCATGCTCGCGTGCGATGCGCGGGGCCACGACGAGCATGTGCCCCAGGAGGGGCGCATCCTCCTCCGTGGCGTGGCCGAGGCGGGCGATGGGCTTCCTTGGCACCAGCAGCACATGGAACGGCGCCTGCGGATTGACGTCGCGAAAGGCGACGCAGCGCTCGTCCTCGTACACCATGTCCGCCGGGATCTCGCCGTCGATGATCTTCTCGAACAGGGTCTTGCTCATGCTAGCATCCTCCTCCCGGTGTGGTATGTTTCGACCGGCCGGATTATATGGTCAGCCTTTCCCGGCCCCGTTCACCTCTCCATCGGTTCCCAGTCATTGAGTGGTATCGCATCCATGAACACAGCCAGACAAACTACATGGATCGTCCTGTTCTGGGCGGTGATGCACGCCGCCTGGGCCAGCGACGTGCAGATCCAGGATCCCTACGTCCGTGCCGTACCCCCGGGTCAACGCGTGACTGCGGCGTTCTTCGTCGCCGTCAATGCCAGCACGCAGCCACGGGCCATCGTGAAGGCGCAGACCGACACCGCCGAACGCGCCGAGCTGCATGAACACATTCACGACGGCGGCGTGATGCGCATGCGTGAGGTACCACGCGTGGTGATCCCGGCCGGCGGGCGCCTCGCCTTCGAACCTGGAGGCTACCACGTGATGCTCATCGGCCTGAAACGCGCGCTCCAGCCCGGCGAACGGATCGACCTGACCCTCGTTTTGGACGATGGTTCTCGTATCACGGTGCACCCCGAAGTGCGTCGGGTCCAGCCCCACAGCGGTGCCGCCCACCAACATCACTCGACGAACCACTGAGTACCCGTGAGCAGCCGTTCGACTAGGAGCACCAGACGCCGGTTGCTGCTGGGCGCCGTCGCGTTGCTGGCGCTGGCGCTGGGCGCGGGCGTGGCCCTGTGGTCCGGAAGGGTCGCACCACCCAAGGGATATCCCGGGCTGGGTGGCGACTTCACCCTGCGCTCGAGTACGGGGCCGGTTTCGCTGGCCGATTTTCGCGGCAAGGCCGTACTCTTGTATTTCGGCTATACGTTCTGCCCGGACGTCTGCCCCACCACGTTGGCCACCATCGCAGCGGCTCTTCAGGAGCTGCCTCAGGAACAGCGCGATCGGGTACAGGTCATCATGATCTCCGTGGACCCGGAGCGCGACACCTTGGACCGCCTAGCCGAGTATGTGCGGTACTTTGATCCTGGCTTCCTCGGCGTCACCGGCACCGCGGAGGAGATCGAGGGCGTGCTGAAGCAGTATCGGGCGGTCGCGATGAAAGTGCCCAACGAGAAAGACCCGGAACACTATGCCGTGGACCATTCCGCTCACACGTATCTCATCGGCCCGAGGGGCAACGTGCTCGGACTGATTCCCTACGGCGCGGCTCCGGCACGTTACGTGGAGGCCCTGAAACAGGCGATCGAGCACTGAGCAAGTTGCGGGGGTTCCCCAAGGACACAAAAAGAGGGCCCCGCACGAAACGGGGCCCAGCGCAGAGGTTTCTCCGCCGCCTGCAGACGGCTGGTTGTCGTTATTTCTTCAGACTTTGATAATAATTCATCAGGATCTCGGCCACCTCCGGCCGTGAGAACTCCGGAGGGGGTGCAATGCCCTGCGCCAACATCTCGCGCACCTTGGTTCCCGACAGAAGGATGAAGTCGTCCTTGGTGTGATCCGGCGCTTCGCGCATCATCACCACCTTGCCGAGTTTCTTCGAGTAGGCGGTGTGATCGGCCTTGAAGATCTCGATTTGCAAGGCGCCCTCGGGCACCTTGTCGAAGATCTCCTGGGCCTCGAACGGCCCGTAGTAGTCCCCGACACCGGCGTGATCCCGGCCGATGATAAAGACGTCCGCGCCCATGTTCTGCCGGAACACGGCGTGCAGCAGGGCCTCCTTGGGCCCCGCGTACAGCATGTCGAAGCCATAGCCCGCCACCATCACTGAATTGGGTGGGAAATAGATCTCCACCATCTTTCGAATGGCCGCGTCACGCACCGGGGCGGGGATGTCCCCGGGCTTGAGTTTGCCGAGCAACATGTGGATCACCAGCCCGTCGGCACCCGTGCGCTCCATGGCCATCTTGCACAGCTCTTCGTGGGCGCGGTGCATGGGGTTGCGTGTCTGGAAGGCGACCACCTTCTTCCAACCCCGTTCGGCGATCTCATTGCGGATCTCCACGGCGGTGCGGAAGGTGTCGGGGAAGTCGGTCTGAAAGTAGCTGAAACTCAGCACCTGGATCGGACCGGAGATGGCGAACTCTCCGAGATTCATGAAGGTGTTGACCCCGGGGTGCTCTGTGTCGGTGGTGCCGAAGATCTTCTCCGCCATGTGCGTGAGCTCGTCTTGGGACACCTCTTCGATGGCCTCGACGTCCTGGACCGCCAGCACCGGATGGCCTTCGACGTTGGGATCGCGCAGCGCGATGCGCTTGGCGCCCTTGATGGCCTCGATGTTGTAGGTGAGATTGAGGATGGGCACCGGCCAGAACAGGCCTTCCGTGGTTTTCATGGTGTCGGCGACGCTCAAGGCATCGGCCAGATTCATATAGCCGGTCAGGGGGTTGAAATATCCCGCGCCCAGCATGACGGCGTTGCCGGCAGCGGCGGAATTGAGCATCAGCGAGGGCAGGTTCTCCGCCTCGTGCATCAGCTCGTCGTGCTCTTTGGGGTCGTAGACGAACAGCGGGTTCAGGGTGTCAGACCCGTACGGCTTGATCATAGAGAGCGTCTCCCATCGATTGAAAGGCCTGTGGGGGTTCCGCACTGGACCGGCTGCGGCCGGCGGGGAACGTCGAAAAATGACTAGGAATTTTAAGGGATTGGCGGGGAACCGGCACTAAATTCTGCGCATCGATGCATAATGGGATCTTATGTTCCCCCCTGTGATACGATATGCGCCCCCTTTTCCCATCCCCGGCTCTCTCCCGCAGCAATTGAGGCCGAGGGAACCAGCGACAGAGGAGTACGACCATGAAGAAATTCGCATTGACCCTGGGTGCCGCAGCCCTGATCGCCGCCAGCAACGCCGCCTTGGCGGGGGATGCCGCCGCGGGCAAGGCCAAGTCCGCGGCCTGCGCCGGCTGCCACGGCGCCAACGGTGTCAGCGCCGTGCCCAACTATCCCAACCTGGCCGGCCAGAAGGAGGCCTACCTGGTGAAGCAGCTCAAGGACTTCAAGTCCGGTGCGCGCAAGGACCCGACCATGAGCGCCATGGTCGCTCCGCTGTCCGATGCGGACATCGAGAACCTGGCCGCCTACTACGCGAGCCTGAGCTGCAAATAAGTCCGCGCCGGAGTTTTCCTGGCCAGCCCTTCAGAAGGCCCGCCCCCCAAGGCGGGCCTTCTGCCGTCAGAACGCCAGATAGCGCCCCGCCGAGGCTATCGCCACCACCAAGAGCCCCAGAGAGAGGTTGACCCCAATCAGCACCCGGATCTGCGCCAGCGCCCGAGCACCCAGCGACCAGTCCTCCGCCACCACCGCCCGCACCAGACGCCGATAAGGGGCGAAGTAGACGTGCATGAAGATGGCCATCATCACCAAGCCGATCCCGAACATGACATGGACGTAGAGCGGCCCCTGAAATCCGCCGAACACGCCGAACATCATCCACAACCCGGTGGCCAGGAGCACTGCCACACAGACCCACACCCACGGAAAGAAGCGTGCAAAGGCACGGCGCCAGAGCCGCAGCCGCTGGGGCGGATCGAGCACGTCCACAGCTGCAGGCCGCAGGCACTGGTGTGCGAAGAACATGCCGCCCACCCAGATCACCGTAGCCAGCACGTGCAATGCGATCGTCAGACCCAGCATCCCGTCCTTCCTGCCGCCGAAGGGCCAAAGTGGCATAGTGTCGCCCAAACACGGCTGGAAGGCCATATCCGGCGCAAGGCGCCACCCCCACGGGCGGTTAAAAAACGGGCCGCCTTCGGGTACATTAGCCGGTTCTGCGATTTTCCAAGCAAAGGTGATTCCCATGGCCCAACCGGATTTGATCGCGCCCTCGATCTTGTCCGCGGACTTCGCCCGCCTGGGCGAAGAGGTGGACAACGTGCTGGCCGCCGGCGCCGACATCGTGCATTTCGACGTGATGGACAACCACTACGTGCCCAATCTCACCATCGGCCCCCTGGTCTGCGAGGCCCTGCGCAAGCACGGAGTCACGGCACCCATCGACGTGCATCTGATGGTCAAGCCCGTGGACCGCATCATTCCCGATTTCGCCAAGGCCGGTGCCACGTATATCACCTTCCATCCGGAGGCCTCCGAGCACATCGACCGCTCCCTGCAGCTGATCCGTGAACTCGGCTGCAAGTCCGGACTGGTGTTCAACCCCGCCACCCCTCTGGACTATCTCGACTACGTCATGGACAAGGTGGACATGATCCTGTTGATGTCGGTCAACCCGGGCTTCGGGGGACAGAAGTTCATCCCCTCCGCCCTCACCAAGCTGCGCGAGGCGCGTTGCCGCATCGACGACAGCGGCCTGGACATTCGCCTGGAGATCGATGGTGGGGTCAAGGTAGACAACATCCGCGAGATCAAAGAGGCCGGTGCAGACACCTTCGTGGCCGGTTCGGCAATCTTCGGGGCAGCCAGACAGGAGGACCCTCATCGTTACGACAGCGTGATCCGCGCCATGCGCGAGCAGCTGGCCCAGGCCGGCGGTTGAGGGAGCCACATGCATCACGAACTGTTCAGCCCCCGCATGATCCTCATCGACGTGGACGGGACCCTGGTCGATAGCGTCCCCGACTTGGCCCACTGCGTGGACGAGACCCTACGCGCCCTGGGACTGCCCGAGCGCGGTGCACGCCGAGTGCGCACCTGGGTCGGCAACGGTGTCGAACGACTCGTGAAGCGGGCCCTGACCGATGACATGGAGGCCGAACCCGACGCCACCCTGTACGCGCGCGCGCTGCCCCTGTTTCTGGAGTGCTATGCGAGAAACACTGCGCGGCGCTCGCGCCTGTACCCCGGCGTGCGCGAAGGCCTGGAGGCGCTGAAGGCCGAGAGGATCCCGCTGGGTGCCGTGACCAACAAGGCCGAACGCTTCACCCTCCCGCTGCTGCAGGAGCTGGGCATCCGGGACTACTTCGACATCGTGGTCTCGGGCGACACGTTGCCGCGGAAGAAGCCCGACCCCGCGCCCCTGCTCTACGCGGCACGCGAGCTGGGCGCGCAGCCGGAGAAATCGCTCATGGTGGGCGATTCGCGCAGCGACGTGAAGGCGGCCCGGGCGGCGGGATTCGCCATCGTCTGCGTCAGCTACGGATACAACCACGGCCGGGACATCCGCCTGGAACACCCCGATGCCGTGATCGACAGCCTGGCCGAGTTGCCGCGCCTGCTCAAAGCGGCGGCCTGAGATGCGCGGCATCACCCCGGGCGAACTCGCGCGTTTCGCGGCCGAAGGCTTTACCCGCGTGCCCCTCGTTCGCGAGGTCCTTGCGGACCTGGACACACCCCTGTCGGTTTACCTCAAACTCGCCAATGCCCCGTACAGCTATCTGTTCGAATCGGTCCACGGTGGCGAGAAATGGGGCCGCTATTCCATCGTCGGCCTGCCTTCGCGGCACGTGGTGCGAGTGCGCGGCCAAACAGTGAGCCTGGAACGAGACGGAGAGATCGAAGAACGGCTGGAGGTGGAGGACCCGCTGGCCTGGATCGAAGACTTTCGCAAACGCTGTCGTGTACCGTCACTGGCCGGCCTGCCACGGTTCACGGGGGGGCTGGTGGGATACTTCGGATACGAGACGGTCCGCTATGTGGAACGCCGCCTGGCCGGCGTGCAGAAACCCGATCCATTGGGGACCCCGGACATCCTGCTGATGCTCAGCGAAGAGCTGGTGGTCATCGACAACGTCTCGGGCAGCTTGTTCCTCATCGTCCACGTGGACCCGCGCGAGGAGGCGGCCTGGGCCCGAGGGCAGCGCCGCCTGGACACGCTGCATGAGCGCCTGCGCGGTGGCCAGGCCTATGCCCAGCCTCCTGGCGGCGGGCACGCGGTCACCGATGCCGACTTCGTCTCCGGTTTCACGGAGGCGGGTTTCAAGGCTGCGGTGCGCCGGGCACGCCAATACATCGTCGACGGCGACATCATGCAGGTGGTCCTCTCCCAGCGCCTGTCCGCTCCTTACCGAGCTGCGGCCATCGATCTGTATCGCGCACTCCGCTACCTCAACCCCTCACCCTATCTGTACCACCTGGACCTCGGTGACTTCCACGTGGTGGGCTCCTCACCGGAGATCCTGGTGCGCCTGGAGGGCGACGAGGTCACCGTGCGCCCCATCGCCGGCACGCGCCCGCGCGGACGCACGGAAGAGGAGGACCGGGCCCTGGAACGCGAACTGCTCGGCGATCCCAAGGAACTCGCCGAACACGTCATGCTCATCGACCTGGGTCGCAACGACGTGGGGCGCGTCAGCGAGATCGGCAGCGTCCAAGTGACCGAACGGATGGTCGTGGAGCGCTACTCGCACGTCATGCACATCGTCTCCAATGTGCGCGGCCGGCTGCGCCCCGGACTCACGGCCATGGACGTGCTGCGGGCCACCTTTCCGGCGGGCACGGTCTCCGGTGCGCCCAAGATCCGCGCCATGGAGATCATCGACGAACTGGAGCCGGTCAAGCGTGGCGTCTACTCGGGCGCGGTGGGCTATATCGCCTGGAACGGCAACATGGACACGGCCATCGCCATCCGCACGGCCGTCCTCAAGCCGGGCGAGATCCACGTCCAGGCCGGCGCCGGCATCGTCTACGACTCGGTGCCGGAAAGGGAATGGGCGGAGACCATGAACAAGGCGCGCGCCGTCATGCGCGCGGCCGCGCTGGCCGAACGCGGGCTCGATCTGGAGGGATCCTCATGATCCTGATGATCGACAACTACGACTCGTTCACTTGGAACCTCGTCCAGTACCTGGGTGAACTGGGGGCCGAGGTCGAAGTGGTGCGCAACGACGAGATCGGCGTGGAGGAGATCGAGCGCATCGCCCCGGAACGCATCGTGATCTCGCCGGGCCCTTGCACACCCAACGAGGCGGGCGTCTCACTGGCGGTGGTCCAGCGCTACAGCGGCCGCTTGCCCCTGCTCGGGGTCTGCCTGGGCCACCAGACCATCGGTCAGGCCTTCGGCGGACGCATCGTTCACGCTCGACGGATCATGCACGGCAAGACCTCGATGATCCACCATACGGGAGAAGGGATCTTCGCCGGCCTCGACAATCCCTTCGAGGCCACCCGCTATCATTCCCTGGTCATCGAGCGCGCGAGCCTTCCCGCCTGCCTGCGTGAAACCGCATGGACCACCGGGAAGGACGGTGAACGCGAAGAAATCATGGGCATACAGCACGTAGAGCATCCCACCTTCGGGGTGCAGTTCCACCCCGAGTCGATCCTCACGCAGCACGGGCACGAGCTCCTCGCCAATTTTCTGCGCACATGAACCATATCCATGGACACCACCCACGCCGGGCAGCAGACCGAGTGCGAATAGCGGAACCTGCCCCAAGTGCAGCCTTGAGCAGAGCCTCGACATGGACCTGAAGCAAGCCATCGCCGCCGTGGTGGAGCGCCACGATCTCCAAGAGGCACAGATGGAATCGGTCATGCGCACCCTCATGAGTGGTGGGGCCACCCCGGCGCAAATCGCTGGTCTTCTGGTGGGCCTGCGCATGAAAGGCGAGACCGTTGCCGAGATCACCGCGGCGGCCCGGGTGATGCGCGAACTCTCGACGCACGTCGAGGTGCCAGCCCAGCATCTCGTGGACACCTGTGGCACGGGCGGGGACGCCTCGGGGACCTTCAACGTCTCCACGGCCGCCGCGCTGGTGGCGGCTGCCGCGGGGGCCCAGGTGGCCAAGCACGGGAACCGATCGGTCTCCAGCCGCTCGGGTTCTGCGGACGTGCTGGAGGCAGCGGGGGTCCGTCTGGACCTGACGCCGGAGCAGGTGGCCCGTTGCGTCGAAGAGGTGGGAGTGGGCTTCCTGTTCGCCCCTGCGCATCACGGCGCCATGAAGCATGCCCTGGGACCCCGGCGGGAGCTGGGCGTGCGCACCATGTTCAACCTGCTGGGCCCCCTGACCAATCCTGCCGGAGCCCCCAACCAGGTGCTCGGCGTGTTCGCCCGCCGTTGGATCGAGCCGCTCGCCGAGGTGCTACGGCGGCTGGGGAGTCGGCACGTCCTGGTGGTGCATGCCGCCGACGGCCTGGACGAGATCAGCATCGGTGCGGAAACGCACGTGGCCGAACTGCGGGACGGGCAGGTGCGCAGTTACACGCTACGCCCGGAGGACTTCGGGATCCGGCGTACGGGTGTGGAGGCCCTGCGCGTCCGGTCGGCCGAAGAGAGCTTGGAACGCATCCGGTGGGCGCTGAGCGGCAGGCGGGGCCCCGAGCGAGACATCGTCGCCCTCAACGCCGCAGCGGCGCTCTACGCCGCCGGGCTCGCCCCCGATCTCGCCGCCGCAATGGAACGTGCGCAAGGGGCCATCGATTCCGGACGCGCCCGGGACACCCTCGACCGACTGGTGGCCTTCACCCGGGGGCTCACTGCATGAACGGGACGCCCGACATCTTGCGGCGCATCCTGGAGCGCAAGCGCCAGGAGGTGGCCGAGCGCAAGTCGCGGGCACCCGCGCAGGCACTGGAGCGGGCCCTGGCCGATGCTCCACCGGTGCGGCCGTTCCGCGCCGCGCTGACGACGCGCATCGCCCAGGGCCGGCCCGCCGTCATCGCCGAGGTCAAACGGGCCTCGCCCAGCAAGGGCGTGCTGCGCCAAGACTTCGATCCCGAGGCCATCGCCCGCAGTTACGCGGAGCATGGTGCGAGCGCTCTGTCCGTGCTCACGGATCGTGACTTCTTCCAGGGTGACGATTCCCATCTGAGCCGGGCCCGAGCGGCCTCCGGGCTCCCCGTGCTGCGCAAGGACTTCGTGGTCGATCCGTATCAGGTGATGGAGGCACGGGTGCTCGGAGCCGATTGCGTGCTGCTCATCGTGGCGGCCTTGTCCAACGAGCGCTTGCAGGCGCTCTACCGGCGGGTCCGGGCGTTGGGCATGGATGCCCTGGTGGAGGTGCACGACGCCGCGGAGCTCGAACGCGCGCTGGCACTCGAAGCCGACCTCATCGGCATCAACAACCGCGATCTGCGCAATTTCGAGACACGTTTGGAAACGACGCTCGACCTGCTCGAGCGCATCCCACCAGGCCCACTGGTGGTGACCGAGAGCGGGATCCACACGCCCCAAGACGTGGCTCGCATGCGGGCAGCGGGTGTACACGCCTTCCTGGTGGGCGAAGCATTCATGCGGGCCCCGGACCCCGGAACGGCACTGGCCGCTTTGTTTGGTCCGACCAGCGCCGCGACGCCGTGACAATGGGTGTCAGCGCGTGCCGTAGACCACGATGGTCTTGCCATGCGCCCAGATCAGCCCCTGTTCCTGGAGCTCCTTGAGCACCCGACCGGCCATCTCCCGCGAACAACCGACGATCTTGGCGATCTCCTGGCGTGTGATGCGGATCTGCATACCGTCGGGATGGGTCATGGCATCGGGCTGTTTGGCCAGGTCGAGCAGCGTGTGCGCGATGCGCCCGGTGACGTCGAGAAAGGCCAGATCCGCCATGCGACGGCTGGTGGACCGCAATCGCGCCGCTAGCTGTGAAGCGAGCATGAAGAGGATCTTGGGATTCTTTTGCGCCAGATCCCGAAAGGTGGGGTAGCTCATCTCGGCCACCTCACTGGCCTCACGGGCCACGACGCGGGCACTGCGCGCCTCGGTTCCGAACAGCCCCATCTCCCCGAAGAAATCCCCCTTGTTGAGGTAGGCCAGCACCATCTCGCGCCCGCTCTCGTCCTCCACCAGAACCCGTACCGAGCCGCTGATGATATAGTAGAGCGTTTGCGGCTCGTCGCCCTCGTGGATGATCGTCGCGCCCTTGGGATAGCGCTTCTTGTGGCAAAGGGCGACAAACTGATCGACGACAGGATTGGAATTGGGATTGACGATCGGCAGCTTGCTCATGGGGCGGTTTTTTCGGCATGGTGGTCGCATCAAGTCTAGAAAAATCCACAGGCCTTGTCGATTCCGTGAGGCCGTGCACAAATGCATTTCGTCGGATCCATTGGGCGTGGACGGCGCGGGAACCATTGCATCCACGCTTTTTGTCTCCTATTGTCTTGTCCCTTTTTGACTCAGTGTGCGGGGACTGACGACCCATGAAGGGACGTGTGAAGTGGCTCGACCACATGACCTTCGTCGGAGAGGCGGGCAGTGGTCACAGCGTGGTCATGGATGGACCTCCTGAGCATGGCGGCCGCAACGTCGGTGTCCGCCCAATGGAGTTGGTGTTGCTGGGGCTCGGCGGTTGCACGGCCTTCGATGTGGTGCACATCCTGCGCAAGGCCCGCCAGCCCGTGGTGGATTGCGAGGTCCATATGGAGGCCGAGCGTGCGCCCGAGCCGCCCTCGGTGTTCACCGCCATCCGGCTGCGTTACGTGGTGACAGGCCGCGGCCTCTCGGCGGCACAGGTGCACCGCGCCGTGAAGCTCTCGGCCGAGAAATACTGTTCGGCATCCATCATGCTGGCCAAGACCGCCACCATCACCCACGAGGTGGAAATCCGGGAACTCTGAGGGATGATGTGATGACCCAATCGGAGCCGCCCAGCAAGCTCAAGTTGTACGGTTTCAACAATCTGACGAAATCGCTGAGTTTCAACATCTACGATGTGTGCTACGCGGACACACCTGATCATCAGGAGGAGTACCTGGCCTACATCGACGATGCCTACAACGCCGATCGCCTGACCCAGATCCTCAAGGACGTGGCCGACATCATCGGGGCCAACATCCTCAACATCGCCATGCAGGACTACGAGCCTCGCGGCGCCAGCGTCACCATGCTCATCGCCGAAGAGGATCCGGCACCCGCCGGGTGCGCCACCAGCACCCCGGGGCCCCTTCCGGAAACGGTGTTGGCCCACTTGGACAAGAGCCACATCACCGTGCACACCTATCCCGAACGCCACCCCGACGACGGCATCAGCACCTTCCGCGCCGACATCGACGTCTCCACCTGTGGGCGGGTCTCGCCGCTCAAGGCGCTCAACTATCTGATCCACAGCTTCGATTCGGACATCGTGATCGTGGACTATCGGGTCCGCGGATTCACCCGCGACGTGCAAGGCCGCAAGCACTTCATCG
This sequence comes from Gammaproteobacteria bacterium, assembly GCA_027030565.1. Taxonomy (GTDB): domain Bacteria; phylum Pseudomonadota; class Gammaproteobacteria; order JAJDOJ01; family JAJDOJ01; genus JALVEU01. The sequence goes on from JALVEU010000290.1 coordinate 21,712, forward strand.
ACCACCCCATCACGTCCATCCAAGACTTCATGTCCCCAGACACTCTGGAGCGTTACCAGACCGTCGACGTCAACGTCCACCAGGAAAACCTCTTCCACACCAAGATGATCCTGCGCCAGTTCGACATCGACGACTATCTGTTCGGCAGGGGCAAGGAAGAGTACGGCACCGCCGAGCTTCAGGCCATCGAGACCCGGCTGCGCCGCGAGATGGCCGAGATCTTCTCGGGGCGCAATATGGCCTTTTGACCGGATCCGTTCCGGGGGCTCAGATCCAGTACGCAGTTGCAGTCATCACCTTCGAAGTGATCCGCATCAGGGCCTTGACCGGGCCCGGCAAATCGGCCGCCCCGGCCAGATGCGCCTTGTAGGCGTGATGCCCTTCGTCGATCTTCATCTGCTCGAGGATGGCGCGGCTGCGGGCGTCGCGGGGAGGCAGACGCCGCAGGTGGTCTTCGAGGTGCGCCACCACCTGCTTTTCGGTCTCTTTGACGAAACCCAGGCTCCAGCGGTCCCCGGCGGCACTGGCCAATGCCCCGATGGCATAGGAGCCCGTGTACCAAAACGGACCCAGGTGGCTGGTACGCGAACCCAACTCGTCCAATCGGCGCTCGCACCAGGCCAGATGGTCGTATTCCTCCTCGGAGGATTCGAGCATGCGCTGCTTGACGCGCTCGTCCCGGGCAAACAGGGCCTGGCCCTGATACAGACCCTGCGCCGCCACTTCTCCCGCATGGTCCACGCGCATCAGACGTGCGGAACGGTCGCGCTCGGTGGGCGTCAGATCCGCCTCCGGGATGCCCTCGGCAGGATAGGGCCGTCCCGTCGTGGGTGGCGGTGCGTGAACGGTGCGCAGCGCCTGATCCAACGCCATGAGCATGCGGTCCGCCATGGAGTATCTGCGCATACGGCCTCCTATCGACTCGGCGAATCCCCCCGCAGTATACCGGTCTCCATGTGTCGGGCCAGCAGCGTCACCGGATGGAGGACTTCCACCGGCTCTCCGACACGGCGCAGCGCGGCCTCCAAATGCAAGCGGCAGCCGATGTTGGTGGTGAGTACGAGCCCCACCCCATTCTCGCGCACCGCCTCCACCAGATGGGCGACGAGCGCATCGGCGTTGTCTGGATGGGTGAGCATGTAACGCCCGCCCGCACCGCAACAGCCACCGGTCGAGGTTGCAGCCACACACTGCACGCCTGGAATGCGCGCCAGCAGTCGTTCAGCGTCCCCCACGTCGCCCCCGGCGTGTGGCAGGCTGCACGGGGCGTGCAGCAACACCTTGAGATTGAGGCGGTGGAACCGCACGCGTCGCGGCCACGGTGTATGCGACAGAAAGCGGACGAGATCCTGGTGACGGACGCCCAGGGCGCGTTGGTCCGGGCCGCGGTCCTCGGCCAGCACGGCGCCACAGCCCGTGGCGGCCGAGACCACCACGTCCGGCTCCACGGCGGCGAAACGCTCGCGGTTGCGCTCCAGCAGGGAGTCTGCGGTGCGCGGGTCACCCGCATGCCGATGCAGGGCGCCACAGCAGACTTGCCCTTTCGGTTCTACGACCTGGAACCCCGCCGCCTCCAGCAGGAGACGCGCGTCTGTGAGTGTGTCGTAGTCGGCAAACTCCGCCACACAGCCCCGGAACAGGGCCACCCGAGGCCCTGCGGCCCGGGGTACGGGTACGCCCGGGTGCCGGGCCGCTGGCCGCCGGCGGGGAGGGAACAGCGCCAGGGCGCGCGGCCGCCGCTTCGGCCAGAGCCCACGGTCCCGCAGGGCACCCACCCACCCGGTCACCGGCCGCAGCCCGCGCAACAGCCATGGGCGCGCGAGCACCAGGCGCGCCAGGTGCAGTTTCACACGCTCAACCGGGGAACGCTTTGGAAGCACCTCGGCCCGAACCCGGTCCATCAGCGCCCCGAAAGGCACGCCCGCCGGGCACACCGACTCACAGCGACGGCATTCGATACAACTGTCGAAATGCCGCCACATGGCGGGCCCCGGCTCCAAGAGGCCCTCACCCAGGGCGCGCATCAGCGCGATACGCCCGCGGGGCGACTCAGACTCCTCCATCGCCAGCCCGTAAGTGGGGCAGGACGGCAGGCACATGCCGCAGAGGACGCAGCGCCAGGCCGCTTCCAGTCCACCCTGTATATGGCGGGGCGGTGTGGGCAGGACGTCCATGGGCACCTTCATGGGAGCGAGCGCACGGGAAAAGGCCTCACTGAACGGCCGCCGGTGGCACCGGCCACCGGCCGGACGACCGTATAATTCGGTTTCGCCAGCGTGTTTCGAAAGCCACCGGCGCACTGCAGGAGGCAGCCAGGAGAGCGCATGTCATTCTATCGGCACCACGTGTTTTTCTGCACCAACGAGCGCGAGGACGGTTACTGCTGCCAGGATCACGACGCACGGGCCATGCGCGACTATGCCAAACGCCGCATCAAGGAGCTTGGCCTGGCGGGCCAGGGGCGCATTCGCATCAACCTCGCCGGCTGTATGGACCGCTGCAGCGAGGGCCCCGTGCTCGTGGTGTATCCCGAGGGGGTCTGGTACACGTACGAGACCCGTGAGGACATCGACGAGATCATCGAACGCCACCTGCGGCAGGGCGAGGTGGTGGAGCGCCTGCGCATCTGATCCAGGACGCCCGATTCCGGCATCTGCTGGCAGGTGCTCCATCCGCGAGGGCCCTCCCCGCACACGGCTGCCGGGGGGGTTGACATTCTATTAACCATATCAGAAAATACTCATACACTGAAACGCAACGCTGATCGCGGTGTTTCAGTCAACTCCTCCATCCTCCCTTGGTGGTAGTCATTGGC
>JALVEU010000291.1 GCA_027030565.1 Gammaproteobacteria bacterium
TGTGTCTGGGCGCTGGGGCGCTGCTGGTGGCAGGGATGATCCGTTGGGCTGGGGTGATGTTTCTGGTCGGCAGCGCCCTGGACATGTTCGACGGCGCGCTGGCCCGGCGCACGGGCGGGGGCACCCCGTTGGGCGCGTTTCTCGACTCTTCGCTGGATCGGGTGGGAGAAGGCGCGCTGCTCTGTGCGCTCACCTATCACTTCGCCGCGCGTGGTGCGGCCTTGGACGCGGCCCTCTCGGCAGTGGTGTTGACCGGGAGCCTGCTCACCAGCTATCTGCGTGCCCGGGCCGAGGCCCTGGGGGGCGACTGTACCGTGGGCTGGATCAGTCGCACCGAGCGCGTGCTGTTGCTCGCCGCCGGGCTGATCCTCGGTAGGCCGGAGCCGGCGATCTGGCTGTTGGCAGGGCTCACTTGGTGGACGGTGGGCCAGCGTCTCCTTCACGTGAGCCGCCAGTTTCGCGCGCCCCACTAGATCTGCGCGCGTGGCGGATCAATCCTTCCATGATCCCCAGGCCGCGGAAGGCGACGAGCAGGCCGCGTTCCAACACCGGCCGCAGGAAGGTGCGGCCGTCCGGACCCAGCGCCCAGGGCAACAGACCGAGGGCGGCCAGCCTGGGGTCGCGTTCCTCCAACGCGCGCAGGAGGGGTGCCACGTCCAGGCCCGGATCGGTCTCGTACAGCTTCGCCTTGGCCTCCTCCACGCTCAACCCGTGGTCCACGTGGCGGCCCTGCGTCACTGCGCGCAGCCGCGCCCGGGCCTGCTCGGGAGTCAGCGCTTCAGCCATTGTGCAGCGGCGGCCGCGAGCGCGGCCGGCACCAGCATGGCGAGCCCGGTGAGCAGGGCGGCGCCGGGCTCGCCGAGACGGACCTGGAGAAACTGGTACAAGGCCCAGAGCATCATCAGCAGGGCGCCGAGCAACAGCGCGGCCGCCACGCCGATGAGGGCCAGGGACCATCCGGTGCGGGTGACCGAGTGGCGCAGGAGACGCCCCTCGGCCTCCGCGAGGTCCAGCAGGGCGATGATGAAGTCGGACAGGGTGGTCCGGCTCACCGCCCGCCGCCTCTCCCGAGCAGCGCGGCCAGGATGAAGCCGGTCCCGAAGGCGATGGCCAGCCCGGTGAGGGGATGGGCCTGCGCCTTCTCCACCATCTGCTCCACGGTCTCCTCGCCTTGTTCCCGGGCCCGTTTGAGCTGCTCCTTGAAAGGGAGGTCCTCGGCGGCCTCTTTCACGCTCTCGCGTACGCGGGCGCCGAGCGTGTCGGCGAGCCGTGCCAGGTCCTGTCGCAAGGCATCGACATCGGCACGCAGGGCCTCGAGCTCGGCCTTGCCGGCGTTTTCCTGCTGTTGTTCAGCTGCCATGATTCACCTCCGAGCAATCCGGTGGGTTGAAAGAGCGTCGTGTCGAGTATAAGGCCTGGTTCAGGGCAGACGACGGGCCGCGATCAAACAGGCGTCGTTGCTGTGGTGGTGGCGTACCGGCCCGATTTCAAGCGGCTGCAAGAACTCCTGGAGGCGACGCTGCCCCAGGTGGACCGGCTGGTGCTGGTGGACAACGGGCTGGGGCAGGTGCCCCAGCGGCCGCTCCCCCAGGGCGTACACATCCTGGAGATGGGCGGAAATCGTGGCCTGGCGCGGGGCCTCAACGCCGGGATCGCGGCGGCGCGGGAGGCGGGTGCCACGCACGTGTTGCTGCTCGACCAGGACAGCGTGCCGGCTGCGGACATGGTGAAACGACTCCTCCATGCACTGGCGACGGCCGCTGCCTGGCGGCCACCGGTGGCCGCCGCCGGTCCCCTGTTCGTCGATGCCGCGAGCGGCCGTCCAGGGTTCTTCGTGCGCTTCGGCTGGCTGGCCCCGCGGCGTGTGACCTGCGTGGGCGACGAGCTGGTGCCCTGCGACTTCCTCATGACCTCGGGCTCACTGATTCCCCTATCGGTGCTGGACCGAGTGGGCCCCATGGACGAACGCCTGTTCATCGAGCATGTGGACACGGATTGGTACCTGCGGGCCGGGGCCGCGGGCTTCCAGGCATTGGGTGTGTGTGGGGCGCGTCTGTCCCATGCCCGTGGTGAGGACCGCGTGCGGTTGTGGGGGCTGGAGCTGCCGCGCCATGGCCCGTCACGGC
>JALVEU010000292.1 GCA_027030565.1 Gammaproteobacteria bacterium
CGCTCTCCAGGCGTGGGATCGGTGGCGGTGGCCGCCTGTTCTTGTTTTTGCCGTACCAGGCCCACCAGGCGGTTGCTCACGTCCTTCGCCAGATTGACGAACAGCTTGGCCGTGATCACCGGGTGGTGGCGGATGGTGTTCTCGATGGACTCCTTGTTGATCACCAGGAGCGTCGTGGGCCTGGTGGCGACGGCCTCGGTCTTGCGGGTGGTGTCCTCGGCCAGCAGGGCCACGTCGCCGAAGGTCTCGCCCGGCCCGAAGTGTTCGACGATCTGGCCGTTGGGGAAGCGTACCTCGATCTCCCCGCTCATCACCATGTACATGGCCTTGGCCAGCTCCCCTCTCTTGAAGACAAAATCCCCCGGCGATAGTTTTGCGATGCTGCTGGAGAGGATGAAGCGGCGGATCTCCCAGGGCCGCATGCCCCTGAAGAGCTGGCTCTTGGCGATCACCTGCTCGCGCAGGTGGAGGGAGAGCATATCCCAGAGGGTGATCAGGCGCAGGGTGGAGATGATCAGCGGGGTGATCACCAGGTCGGCCAGCAGGGCGACGGCGATCACCAGGGCGCTGAGCATGCCGAACTGCACGATGGGCTGGAAGTCGGAGAGCAGGAACACCGAGAAGCCCGCGATCAGGGCCACCGAGGTGGCGATCACCGGTAGGGACTCGGTGCGCACCGTGGTGACCATGGCGCGGAAATGGTTGCGGGAGGACTTCAGTTCCTGGTTGTAGCGCAGCATGAAGTGCAGGGTGTCGTCCACCGAGATGCCGATGGCGATGGCGGCCGCCATGGTGGTGCCGATGTTCAGGGGGATCCCCAGATAGCCCATCATGCCGAACAGCACGATCACCGGGACCACATTGGAGAAGGCGGCGAAGAAACCGGCGCGCCATTCGGTGAAGAGGATCCAGATGGTCACCACGATGATCGCGATGAGCAGGGCGATGGACTCCAGCTGACCGGAGATCATCGCCCGCGTGGCGGAGAGGGTGAGCACCGAGTCGCCGGTGATGCGCGCGTCCAGCCCGGGGTCCAGGCGCGTGTCCAGATAGCTCTGCAGGGCGTCCACGAAGGCCTGCAGGCGACGGGTGTTCTCCACGTTGTGGCGCACCAGGATGCGCGCCATGCTGTAGTCCTCCGAGACGTAGCCGCGCACGTGCTCGTAGTCGAGGAAGATCATCAGCTCGTTGACCTCGTCGTCCGAGGCGGGCAGCACCGGCTCGCCGATCTCCTGGAAGGCCCCGTTGAGCAGGGCCAGGTAGTCGGTGAAGGCGGTGGTGGAGCGCGACAGCCCCTGTTGCCTTATGAACTTCTGGATCTTCTCCAGCTCCTCCAGGTAACGCACCTTGAGGAAGGTGTCCTCGATCCCCGAGTCCACCACGATGGAGAGGGACTCCAGGCCGGCCAGCCGGCGGTTCACCTCCTCGAAGTGGGCGCGTACCACCGAGTCGGTGGCCAGGCTGTCGATGGCGTTGTGGTTGATCTGGATGTAGGGGATGCCGGTGGCCGCGGCCACCACCGCCATGGCGGTGGCCAGGTAGATGGCGATGCGGTTGTTCAGCAGCCAGCGCCAGTAGCGCTCTGCACGCGGGGCCCTGCCCTTGTGGAACAGCCGGCAGCGGCCGTCCAGCTGCAGGTTCCCCGCCACCCGCAGCAGTGCGGGGATCAGGGTGATGGTGGCGACGAAGTGGAACAGCAGGCCACCGGCCGCCGCGATGCCGAACTGCCAGAGGACCTGGATGCCGCTCAGCCCCACCGAGAGGAAGCCCGCGAAGGTGGTCGCGAAGGTGAGCAGCACCACCCGGCCCATCTTGCGCGCCATCAGGTCGAGGGCCCGGCGGTTGGGTATGCCCTCGCACTTCGCCTGGCGGAAGGCCGAGATCAGGTGGATGTCCTCGGTGGAGCCGACGATGATCAGCAGGATGGGGACGATGGAGGTGACCACGTTGAGCGGTATCTCCAGCAGGGCCATCGCCGCAAGGGTCCAGAGGATGCTGATGGCGGCGGTGAGGATGGGGATGAGCACGTCGATGAGCTGGCGCAGCAGCAGGAACAGGGAGACCAGCAGGGCGCCCACGGCCCAGGGGAAGAGGGTCAGCTGTTCCTCGGTGATCTTGTCC
>JALVEU010000293.1 GCA_027030565.1 Gammaproteobacteria bacterium
TCACCCGCCGGTGCCTCGGCCTCGGCAGCGCCGGTGTCCACGTGATAGACGATGCGCTGCGCCTCGATGGTCTTCTCGCCCTTGGTCACACGGGCGTCACCGGTCAGGATCAGCCGCTGTCGCGCCGCCTGATAGTCCAGGCGTGCGGCCTGCGCACGCAGCTCTTCGCCGTCGTCGTGCAGCATGCGGAACGTGGCCGGGTGGCCCACGGCGACGAGGTGCCACACCACGCCGTCACGCAGCTCCACGGTGAGTTCGTCACCGGTCAGATGCTGGGATCCGCGCACGGCCTCGACCTCGCCGCGGTACACGGCGGTCTGCTCGGCGTTGCGGAACTCGGCGCTGGCCGCCTCGATCTCCAGCGGCTGGTGCTCGTCGGACTGCAGGGCCTGAGCCGGGGGCGAAAGCCACCAGGCCAGCACCAGGGCGAGCCCGGCGGACACGTACCACAAACCGCTTCGGCTCACAGGTTCTGCCCCGGTGCCGTCTGCCAGAAGCGGCTGCGCACCCGCCGTTCCAGGCGCAGGACCCCCTGGGCCAGGAGCAGTTGGCCGCCGACGCCTTCCAGACGGAAGTCCCGACCCCGGATGAGCAGCGGTGCATCCGTCCGGGCCAGTTGCTGATGGGGTAAGACCAACAGCCGATCGGTCTGGGCGGTGAAGCCGGAGCTGCCGGCCGCGGGCAACTGCTGGATGTCGACCCCGTTGCGCAGTTCGAGCCGGTCCCGCTGAGGGGAGACCCAGGCGTGATGGGCCCGCACGTGCACCGGCGCGTCGCCGGCGGTGTGCAGTTCGATGTAGGGTGTGACCGCTTCGATGGCCTTGTCGTCCAGGAACTGCACCAGCCGAGGGGAGGTGAGGCGGTAGCGCACGCTGCCCTGCAGATCGTACTGTACCAGTCGCACGTCCTCGAGCACGGATTCCGGGACGTGTCCCGGCTCCTGCGCCGGGCCCCGGGGGCGAAGGGTGTAGAGATCCCCGAGCCACAGGCTCAGGGCAGCGCCCAGCACGATGACCAGCAGGACCGCCCAGCGTCCGCGCTGCCCGTTCATCGTGTGTAGTCGGCCAGGGTCCGTTCGAGGATCCCATGGCCCTCCATGAGCAGCTCGCACACCTCGCGCGCCGCGCCTCGCCCCCCGGGGCTGGCGGTGATCCAGTGCGCGTGCCGCTTCACCAGGGGATGGGCGTCCTGTACGGCGACGGCCAGCCCGACCCGCACCATCACCGGCAGGTCCACCACATCGTCGCCCACATAGGCGGTGTGTTCCGCCGCCATGTCCAGGCGTTGAAGGAGTTCCTGGAATGCCGGGAGCTTGTCCCGGCGGCCCTGGTAGACGTGCTGCACACCGAGATCGGCCATGCGGTGCTCCACCACCTGGGAGCGGCGCCCGGTGATGACGGCGATCTGCACCTCGGTACGCCGCAGCATGGCGATGCCGTGGCCGTCGCGCGAGTGGAACGCCTTGTATTCCTGGCCGTCGTCGCCCAGGTACAGCGAGCCGTCGGTGAGCACTCCGTCCACGTCGAAGATGACCAGGCGTGTCCGGGAGGCGCGCTCCAGGATGTCTTGCAGATGTTTCATCGGATACCCCCGAGCCGCTCAGATGACCCCAGCCTGCAGCAGATCGTGCATGCTCAGGGCCCCGACCAGCGCGTCCTCCCGATCCACCACCGGCAGTGCGTTGATCTCGTGGTCCTCCATCTGTTTCAAGGCCTCGACGGCGAGCTGCCCCACACGCGCGGTGTGGGGATCGCGGGTCATGACCGAGGCGATGGGTGTGGCCCGCAGGTCGACACCGCGATCGATGGTACGCCGCAGGTCGCCGTCCGTGAACACCCCCACCACCCGGTCGGCCTCCACCACGGTGGTCATCCCGATGCCTTTGGCGGTGATCTCCATGAGGGCCTCGAGCAGTGGCGTGGCGGGTCGCACGCGGGGGATCTGCGCGCCCTTGCGCATCACGTCCTCCACGTGGAGGAGCAAGCGGCGCCCCAGACGGCCGCCGGGGTGGGTGCGAGCGAAGTCCTCGGCGCTGAAACCGCGGCTCTCCAGCAGGGCCACGGCCAGAGCGTCCCCCATGACCAGCGCCGCCGTGGTGCTGGAGGTGGGTGCCAGACCCAGCGGGCAGGCCTCCCGTGCCACACTGACGTCGATGCACGCATCGGCCTCGCGCGCGAGCCGTGAGGCCCGGTTGCCCGTCATGGCCACCAGCGGGACGCCGAGGCGCTTGATGAGCGGCACGATGGTGAGGATCTCCGCGGTCTCTCCCGAATTCGACAGTGCCAGGACCACGTCTTTGGCCGTGATCATGCCCAGATCCCCGTGGCTGGCCTCGCCGGGGTGTACGAAGAACGCCGGGGTCCCCGTGCTCGCCAGGGTGGCGGCGATCTTGTGACCCACGTGGCCGGACTTGCCCATGCCCAGCACCACCACCCGACCCTCGCACTCCAGCATCCAGGCGCAGGCGCGCACGAAGTCTGCATCCACGCGGTCGAGCAGGGCCTCCACAGCCTCGGCCTCGGTGCGGATCACGGCCCGGGCCAGGTCCACGAGACGGCGGGCGTGTTCCTCGCGTATGGATGGTGTCCGGCCGCTGTTCATCCCTGCGCCCCATGGTAGAGCAGGACCTGGTAGGCCACGAAGCCCCCCAGCAGGAGCACCCCTTCGACCCGGTTGATGTGTCCGTGGCGGCCGGTGAGGCCGCGTACCACGGCGGCGAGGACGAACGCCAGTCCCAGCATCAGCGGGTAATCGCGCCGGATCACCTCCGGGCCCACCGGAACAGGTCGGATGACGGCCGCGATTCCCAGCACTGCCAAGGTATTGAAGATGTTCGACCCGATCACGTTGCCGACGGCGATGTCCGGCTCGTTCTTGAGGGCGCCGGCGATGCAGGCGGCCAGCTCCGGCAGACTGGTGCCGACGGCGACGATGGTCAACCCCACGACCAGGTCGCTGACCCCGAGCGTCTGGGCGATCCCCACCGCACCCCATACCAGGGCCCGCGACGCCACCAACAACAGTACGAACCCCAGGCTCAGCCAGCCGAGCGCGGCGGGCAGGCCGATCCGTTCGGGCACCTCCTCGGCGAATTCGGCGAGCAGCGGATCCCGCTCGCGTGTTCGACGGGCG
>JALVEU010000294.1 GCA_027030565.1 Gammaproteobacteria bacterium
ACCACGCCGGCCAGCACCAGCAACATCAAGGCCCCCAGTAGCAGCCCTTCCCCGCGGCCGAGCACGCCGTTCCAGCTCAGCCCCACCACGAGCAGCATGGCCGCAAGCATCACCGGCAGCTCGCGCTCGAGCACCTGAGAATGCACCGTGAGGGGATGGATCAGGGCGGTGGCGCCCAGGATCAGGGCGATGTTGGCGATGTTGGAGCCCACTGCATTGCCCAAGGCGAGCTGTGGGTTGCCCTGCCAGGAGGCGATGCCGGAGATGAGCATCTCCGGGGCCGAGGTGCCGAAGCCGACGATGGTGATTCCGATCACCAGCGGAGAGACACCCAGATTGCGCGCAGTGGCGGCGGCACCGAGTACGAACCGGTCCGCACTCCACACCAAGAGCACGAGCCCGCCCACCAGCGCAGCGATGAATGGCCCCATCAGTGCTTGATCCAACCGGGATGCGGTCAAAAGACGGGCAATTATACTCGTTACAGGTCTGTGCACCTGCCGAGGAGGTGCCCATGGAGCCCTGTGTGGAGATCGCAGCCGTGGGCTGGACGCACCCGGACTGGCTCGGCGGCTACTATCCGCCAGATCTGCCCGAGGACTGGCGCCTGGCCTACTACGCCAACGAGTATCGGGCCGTACTGGTGCCCGCCCCGGTGCTCGACCGCGCCGGAGTGGAGTCGGTATCCCGCTGGTGCGGCGAGGTGCCCGAGCGCTTTCGCTTCTATTTCGAGCTGGAGGACGCCTTCACCGAGCGCGACGATCGCCGGCTCCTGCTCGATGCGGCAGCCGGATGCCTGGGTGGCTTCGTGCTCGAGGCCTCCCCCGAACGGGCGCCGTGTATCGAACGGGCGCTGGTGCGGCGTTTCCCCGCCACGGACGTGGTCCGGCGCGGCGCGCCGCCGGGCGTGCACCGGCTGTGGATGCCTGGTGTGTCCGGTCCCACGGGACCGGTGGGGTTGGTGCGCTGGCCCGAGCCGCCGCAGCCCGCCGAGCTGCGCGCACAGCTCGAGGGCTTCGTCGCAGCGAGCGGCGGGGGTGGCACCCTCTTTCTGGACGCCGGGCCAGAGGTGTTGGAGCGCGCGCGCGATCTCCTGCTTGTGATGGGCTGGCTATAGACGCAGACCGCCACGCAGCCCGTCCAGCACGTACTGCACCGCCAGTGCGGCGAGCAGCAGCCCGAGGAGTCGGGTCACCACGTTGGCACCCGTTTCGCCCAGCAGCCTGGCCAGTCGGGCGGCGGCCAGCAGGGCGCCCAGGGTCACCAGCATCACCAGGCCGATGACGGCCAGGGATCCCATTGCCGGCAGTCGCATCTGGCGGTCCGTGGCCATGAGGATGACGGTGGTGATGGCCCCAGGGCCGGCCAACAATGGAAAAGCGAGGGGGAACACGGACAGATCCGCCTTGTGGGCCGCCTCGGCGGTCTCGGCATCGGTGGTGGTCCGGAGTCCGGAAGGACGCACCAGCACCATGTCCAGCGCCAGGATGAACAGCAGGATGCCACCGGCGATGCGAAAGGCGTCGATGCCGATGCCGAGGGCCTCCAGGAGTTGTTGGCCCACGACAAAGAACAGCACCAGGATGCCCGAGGACACGGCCACCCCCTTGACAGCCATGTGCCGGCAGGCCTGCAGGGGGTGCGTGTGGCTCATGGCCGCATAGGTGACGGCCACACCGATGGGATCCACCACCACGAACAGGGTGAGGAACGCCGCGAGCCACGAATCAGTCATCGGTCCGGGTATTACACACACGCAGGGCGCGGCCGTGCACCGGCCGCGCCCTGCGCGGCGGGCACGGGACCCCGGGGTCCCGTGCCCGTCTGCTCCTGGCCTTGGGCGCCGTCAGCGAATGCCGCCGGGCCCCCCGTAGTAGCCGCCTCGGGGCGGCGGGCCACCACGGCGGCCCCCATAGGGTGGCGTGCCGTAACTCGGAGCGCCGCCGCCGTAGCCGTAACCGGGGGCCCCATAGCCACCGCCGCCGGCTGGTGGGGTGCCATAGCCGCCGCCTGCCGGGGGCCCATAGGCCGAAGAGCCCGGAGGGGGTGGCGCGCTCTCGCCGGTCTCGCCGGCGGGTGGGGGTGGGGTGTACCCCCCGGCCCCGGGGCCGTAACCCTGACCATAGGCACCGGGAGGTGGCCCACCGTATCCGGGACCGCCGTATCCGTAGCGCGGACCAGGGCCGTAACCGGGGCCCCGGCCGTAACCGGGCCCATAGTCGTGGTCGTCGCCGCCGAACCACTTGGACGGATTCATCATGTTGCCCATGTCGAAGGCTTGGGCGGGCATGGAGAGCACGGCACTGCCCAGGGCCAGTGTCGCGTAGAACGCTGTGAGTTTCTTCAAGTGCATGAATAGGATTCCTGAGTGGAGGTGGAAAACCGCGCGTGCGCCCCGGAAACGGCCGGTGGTCAAGACTCCGGTGGAGATGCCGGTTGAGGCAACACGGGTCGCATGGGGTCGCGTTTGCGCATCGGGCCGACGCTTTCGAGGGACTCCGCACAGGGAGGGATCGAGGCGTAGCCCCGTAACTATAAAGATCCCATCCTTACCGCTGCAAGCGAAACGGCCATCGTGGCCGTCGCGTGGCGTGTCCGCCACCGAACGGACGACCCCGGGGTTTCAGCAGGCCGTGACGTCGGGATGCATGCCGTGACGCTCCAGGCGGTCCATGAACTCGACGGGGTGGGCCGCCATCGGATCGTACTCCACGACCAGGTCATGGGGCTCGCGCAGGCTCAGCTCCACGTCTTCCACGCCCTGCAGGGCCATGAGCTCGGCGCGTACCGTGGCCAGCGATTCGGGTTCCAGGGCTTCGTGGATATGGATGTGTACGCAATGCATGGCTCACCTCCATCGATGTGTGGACTACCCGTACTGGCTATAGATCATGGAACGGAGCCGGTCAAGTTGAGCGTGTTCGGCGCTCGGCGGCGCGGGGCGCGGCCATGTCGGTGAGCAGGCGGGGCACCTCGGCGGCCGGCACCGGCGGGGCGAAGAGGTAGCCCTGCAGGTAGTCACAGCCCCGAGCCTCCAGCATGCCGCGCTGGGCCACCGTCTCCACCCCTTCGGCGGTGATGGTGAGGCCCAGGGCGTGGCCCAGGGCCACGGTGGCCTCGACGATGGCCGCGTCGCTGGGATCCGCCGCCACGCCGCGCACGAACGAGCGGTCGATCTTCAGCTTGGTGAGCGGGAGCCGCTTGAGCTGGGCCATGGAGGAAAAGCCGGTGCCGAAATCGTCCATGGCCAGACGCACCCCGATCTCGCACATGGGGCCCAGCTCGGCCTCGGCGATGCTGCCGTGCTCCATGATCAGGCTCTCGGTGATCTCCAGCTCCAGCTGGTGGGCGGGGAAACCGGTCTCGCTCAACAGCCTGCGCAGCTTCTGCGCACAATCTCCCTGCAGCTGTGAGGGGGACAGGTTCACCGCCAGCACGAAGTCGGTGAGGCCGGCGCGTCGCCAGGCGCTGCCCTGGAGGCACGCATTGTAGGTGACCCAGTAGCCGAGCTCGTGGATGAGGCCGATCTCCTCGGCCAGCGGGACGAACTCGCCCGGCGAGACCAGGCCACGCTCCGGATGGTGCCAGCGTACCAAGGCCTCGACCCCCGCGGGCCTCCCGCTGCCGGCCTCGTAAAAGGGCTGGTAGTGCAGCACGAACTGCTCTTCGTCCAAGGCCCGACGCAGCTCGGCCTCCAGGGCCACGCGGTTGCGCACCGAGGTGGTCATGGTGGGGGCGTAGCGCTCCGCCCGATTGCGACCGTTTTTCTTGGCCTCGTACATGGCGGCGTCGGCGTGCTGGAGCAGGCTCGCGCTGTCGGCCCCGTGCCGAGGGAAATAGCTGATGCCGATACTGGTGGTGACGACGAAGCGCTGACCACCCAGGTCGAAGGGCTGCCGGAACGCCTCCAGGATCTTGTCGGCCACCCGCAGCGCCGCGTCGGGATCCGCGCCGGGATCCATCAGGACCACAAACTCGTCACCACCGAGCCGTGCCACCACGTCCTGGGCGCGCATGCAGGCCCGCAGCCGGTCGGCGGCCTGCTGAAGCAGCTGGTCGCCGGCGTGGTGGCCGAGGGAGTCGTTGATGTTCTTGAACCGGTCCAGGTCCAGGAACAGGACGGCCAGGTGCCTGGAACCGCCGGCCGCCTGGGCCAGGGCGGCCTCCAGTTGGTCGCTGAAATAGGTGCGGTTGGGCAGCCCGGTCAGCGCGTCGTGATGGGCCAGCTCCCAGAGCCGCATCTCGGAGGACTTGATGTGACTGGCGTCGGTGAACACCGACACGTAATGGGCCACCTGGCCCTCCTCGTCGCGGAGCGCCTTCACGCTCAAGAACTGGGGATAGACTTCACCGTTCTTGCGTCGATTCCAGACTTCGCCGCGCCACTGACCATCCTGTTCCAATGCCTTCCAGAAGTCCCGGTAGAACGCCTCTCCGTGGCGTCCGGAACGCAACAGGGCGGGTGTCTTGCCCAGCACTTCGTCCGCACTGTAGCCGGTGATGCGCGTGAACGAGGCGTTGACCTGGATGATGCGGCACTGCGCATCGGTGATCATCACCCCTTCATCCATGTGTTCCAGGGCGGTGGCGGCGAGCAGCAGGCGCTGTTCCAGGGCCTGGCCGCGGAGCACGATGCCGGCCAGGTGCGCGCCCACGTCCAGGAGCCGGCGGTCGAAGGCAGACGGGCGGCGCGGCTTGAAGCTACTGAGCGCGAAGGAGCCGAGGATCCCGACGTCCGGGATCCGGATGGGCATGGACCAACAGGCGCGCAGGCCCAATGCCTCGGCCGTCTCGAGCAGAGGCGCCCAGCGCAAGTCGGTGCGCACGTCCTCCACGAACACCGGCTCGCCCAGGTGTACGGCAGTCCCGCAGGAGCCGGCCTGCGGTCCCGGACGAAGGCCGTCGAGCCGGGTGACCGCCTCGGGCGGGAGGCTGGGCGCGGCACACACCTTGAGAGTGGACCCCGTGGCGTCGAAGACCATCACCGTGGCCACGAAGTGGGGCAGAAGGGCCTCGGCCTTTCGGCAGAGCTCGTCGAGGACCCGCCGAGGATCCTCATGCGCGGCCAGCTTTTCCAGGATGCACTGCTGCAGTTCGAGCAGTTTCTCCAGCGCCTCGCCTTCCGAGCGTGGTGCCGCCTTCTGTTCCGTGATCTGTAACGCTGGTGTTCCTTTGTCCAATGCGGAGTCCCCACGCTACGCTCGGACGGCTGGCGGGCGGGGTCGGCGCCCGCGGCGCCACCGAACCGCTCGTTCCCGGGTGCACCAGCCAGCGGGGGAGGGCGCGGCGCAGGCTCCCGGACGTCCGAGAATACCCAAAATCGCCCGGCTGTGCCGGTAATACCCGACAAAGGGGAGGGCGGCCGGTACCATGCGCCGGCCGGGCTTGAAAGCCCGGGCACGATCCCCACACTGATCCACAGAAGACGGGCGTGCAACCCGGTGGTGATCCATGGCCCTGGAGATTCCCGTCGAGCGGCTGCCCATCGTGCTGGGGCCCGATCCCCAGCGAGTCCTGTTCCGCCCCTTCGATCCGGCCGACGAGCTGCGTTGCAGCCGGATCTTCGGGCGTGTGGCCGGCATGGGCGATGCCGAGGTGCGTGCAGAGCTGGCCGCGACGCTGGAGGCGTTCGGGCAACGACACGCGCGTTTTCGCCAGATGCTGCTCTATCGCTACCGGCAGGTGCGCGGCTGCGCGCTCACGGACGAGGAGCCGGACGAGGCACGCCGACTGCTGATCGGGGCCTACTTCACGCAGGAATACGCGCTGGAGTCCTCGGCACTGTTCAACCCCTCCATGGTGTGGCATCCGGACCAGTCGGGCCTGGCCCGCGGCGAGCGGCGGTTCGTCCTCAGCCTCCGGGCGCTGGGCGAGGGGCATCTGTCCTGCATCGGCTTTCGTTCCGGGGTGGCGGACGGCAACGGCGATCTGCGCCTGGACCCGGTCACACCCACGGTGAGCGTCCCGCAGGCGCATCCGAACCCGAGCTACGACAAACGGCTGTTCCGCCAGAAGCTGGCGGAGCTCGATCTGTGGGGCGCGTTCGCCAGCGAGGTGCTGGCAGGACTGCCCGAGCGTTTCACATTGCAGGCACTGCAAGACCAGACCGAGGCCGTACTGCGGCGTAGCCGCGGCCTGGTGCACGAGGCCGAAGCGCTGGCACAGGGCATCCTGGCGCTGGCGCAGGCCAACTATCAGATGCGGTTCCCCCCGGAGCTGCCGCTTTCCGCGCGCATCATCTATCCGGCCACCCCGGCCGAGCGCAAGGGGATCGAGGATGCCCGCTTCGTGGCCTTCCGCGACGATGACGGTTCGTTGACCTACTACGCCACCTACACGGCCTGGGACGGCTCGGTGTTCTTTCCCCAGCTCCTGGAGACGCGCGACTTTCTGCGTTTCCGTAGCAGCACGCTCAACGGCCCCGAGGTGCGCAACAAGGGCTTTGCGTTGTTTCCCCGCCGCATCAAGGGGCGCTATGCGATGCTCGGGCGTCAGGACGGCGAGAACCTCTATTTGATGTACTCGGACAACGTCCACTTCTGGTACCGCAAGACACTGCTGGCCCGGCCCACGCATCCCTGGGAATACGTGCAGATCGGCAACTGCGGCTCCCCCATCGAGACCTCCGCGGGCTGGCTGGTGCTCACCCATGGCGTGGGCGCCATGCGCCGCTACGCCATCGGGGCCATGCTGTTGGACCTGGACGATCCCTCGCGTGTCATCGGGCGCCTGCCCGAGCCACTGATCGCACCCAACGAGAACGAACGCGAGGGCTACGTGCCCAACGTGGTCTACAGCTGTGGCGGTCAAGTCCATGCCGGATGGCTGATCCTGCCCTATGCCATGGCCGACTATGCCACCACGTTCGCACGCATCGACCTGGAGGCGCTGCTCCAGGTCCTGCTCCGTCATCCCCCGAAACCGTAATCCCGCAGTCCCTGCAGAGGTGTTGAATCATGCGTATCGGATTCGTCTCCACCTATCCGCCCATCGAATGCGGCATCGCCACCTACACCGAATCGCTCACCAAGGCGCTGCGCGCGGCGCGCAACGAGACCTTCGTGGTGAGCCAGTTCGGGGCCCAGGGTGAACGGGTCTTTGCCCTGTATCAGCCCCAGTCGCCTTCGTTCGCCGCCGACGTGTTCTATACCAGTACACGGCTCACGCCCGACGTGATGCACATCCAACACGAGTACGGTCTGTATGGGACCCAGAAGGGTGTCGAGCTCATCGAGCTCATCCTGCGCTACCGGCTGGCGGGACTGCCGGTGGTCACCACGTTGCACACGGTCTACGAGCGGCTCCAGCGCGACGAACGTATCCTGCTCAAACCCATCGTGGAGAACAGCCAGGCGGTCATCGTCCACGAGGCGTTTCAGAAAGACACCCTGGTGGATGCGTTCGGCATGGCCGAGCGCATCCACGTGATCGAGCACGGGGTGCGCGAGATCGAGCCCATTCAGGACGCCAAGGCCAAGCTGGGACTGGAGGGCAAGAAAGTGATCCTGCTGGCGGGCTACTTCCGCCCCAGCAAGGGTTTCCACAAGATCGTGGAGCGTTTCCCCGAGATCGCCGCGCGCGATCCCGACGTGGTGCTGGTGGTGGCCGGCAAGGTCCGCAACATCGAGTTCGACGACTACCAGCGCGAGTTCTTCACCCGGCTCAACGCCTCACCGGTGCTCGACCGCATCCGCATCCTGCGCGGGCAGTTCCCCCAATACACCTTCGACACCATCCTCTCGGCCGCCGATGTCATGGTGCTGCCCTACGAGCGTGGCGCGCAGAGCGGCATGTTCGCCCAGGCCCTGGCGCTGCAGCGCCCGGTGGTGGCGTCGAATCTGCGGGCTTTCCGCCTGCTGGCCGAACGCAGCGGGGCTGGTCTCGTCGTGGAGCGCGACGAGGACTGGGTGGAGACCATCCTGCGGGTGCTCTCCGACGACGCCCTGCGCCGGCGCATGCAGGCCAACGCCCGCCGCTACGTGCGCGAACGGGCCTCCTGGCGGCTGATCGCCCGTCGCCACGTGGAGGTCTATCATGGTGTCGTCACCGTGCCCTACGGCAAGGCGGAGTACGTCTATTTCCCCGAACCCGAGGGTCATCCCAGCGCCTATGGCGAGGACCGGCCGTTGCCGCCCAGCGACCGGGGTGCCGCGGTGTTGGACAAGGCCTCCTAGGGGCCGCCGGCCACCGTTCAGCTCTCCTCGTCGAACAGGAACACGGCCTTGATCTCCGCCTCGTCCTCCAGGTTGCCGCCGAAGGCCCCGGCCACCACGCCCAGGGTGGCCATGAAGGCGGCATAGCGGCTCAAGGACAGGGACTCGGGGTCCAGGCCCGACCAGCCGGCGAAGACCACCTCGGGGAAGGCGCTCATCACCACCAGGGAGATGACGAACAGGCTCAGCCACAGGGAGGCGATGCCCACCAGCAGGGAGCCGAACAGGACGATGCGCGTGCGTACCAGCTGCTCGCGCAGGCCCGTGATCCGGCCCATTTGATGAAAGTTCTGTCCCACGTAGATGCTCAGGGCGGCGAGCAGCACCACCACCGCCGCGCCGACCCCGAGCCAGGCGGCGGACAGGTGTGCCCCCAGTTCCCAGGCCTCGGCGCTCAGGAACAGGAAGACCACGGTGACGGCCGTGGCGGCGGTGTAGCGGCCCAGGTGCACGGGCATGCGCCAGGGCGCGTAGTCGACCATGTCGGTGAGGATGCCCAGGGGATCGCTGCACAGGGTGTCCCAGACGAAGCGCAGGCGCCGCGGGGTGCGTCCCTCTTCTTCCACCCGGCGGTCGGCCACCGTCCGGAGGCGGGCCTCCACCTCCGCCACCGCCGCCGGCGAAAAGTCGGCCGCCGCCAGTCGTTCGATCTCCTCGGTGGCCTGCATCACGCCCCCGTAGGCATGGTCCAGGCCGAACAGGTGACCCAGCAGGTGCAGGGTCAGGCCCGTGAGCCGTTCGACCACGTCGGGTTCGCCGCGCAGGCGCGCGCTGGAGAACACCGCCGTCTCCAGCGCCGAGGAGGGCACCCCCATGACGAAGATCCGATTGCGCGCGGTCAGCTCGTTGGGCACGTAGACCACGGCATAGTCCAAGTGGCGGAGCAGCTTTTCCTCGGCGCCCAGTTCCAAGAGGACCAACGGATCGATGGGCCCCACGTCGGGGTACACACAGCGTTCGATGCGCCGGCGCTGCCAGGCGTAGGCGGGGAACTGTCGCTCCAGCCGTGCATGCACCGCCGTCGAGACCTCCTCCAGCAGCCGCTGGTGCTCCGCGTCCAGGGGCACGGCGCTGATCCAGCCGATGGAGACCACGGGGCGGGCGGAGTCTGCGCAGGCTTCGTTCATGGGGCTCCCGTGAGCAGATAGGATTCGGCGCGTTCCAGCGCCTCGGGTCGGCCGCGCAACAATACCACGTCACCCTCCCGCAGGCGGGTGTCGGCGGTGGGTGCGGGGACGGTGATGCCGGCCCGGCGCACGGCGCTGATCTGCACCTCGCCGCCCAGATCCAGCTCGGCGAGCCGCCGTCCCACTGCGAAAGCATCCCGTGGCAGGGGCACGGCGTGCAGGTGTACGCGATAGCGCTGCTCCTCCTCGCCCTCCTCGGCCCCGTGGATGAACTCCCGCAGCAGGTGGTAACGGTCGGCGCGGATGGCGGCCACGCGCTCGGCCACCTCCGATTCGGGTCGTCCCAGCAGGACCAGCAACTGGGCGCCGAGCAGCAGGCTGGCCTCCAGCCCTTCGGCCAGCACCTCCGTGGCGCCCGCGTCCAGGAGCTCGGCCAGATGGGTGTCGTCGCGCGTGCGCACCAGGATCACCAGGTCCGGGTTGAGGCGACGTGCCAGGGCGACGGTGCGCACCGCGGCCCCGGGCCGATCGTGGGTCACCACCAGCGCCCGGGCCCGCTCCACGCCGGCGGCGCGCAGGATGGACTCCCGCGTGGCATCGCCGTAGAACACCGGCTGGCCCATTTCGCGGGTCTCGCGCACCCGGGCCGGATCCAGGTCCAGGGCGACGAAGTCGTAGGAGTCCTCCTGGAGCAGGGTGGCCACGTTCTGGCCGATCCGGGCATAACCCACGATCACCACGTGACCCTGGAGCTCCCGGCTCTCCTGCTCGATGAGCCCTTCCGGGCCGGTCTGGATGCGTTGCGGCAGGCCCGCGATGCGGCGGGCGAGGGCGTCGTTGAACCGCACCAGAATGGGCGCCAGGGCCATGCTGGCGATGATCGCGGCCAGGAGCACCTGTCCGTGGGGCTGGGGAATCAGCCCCGCCTGCAGGCCGCCCGCCACCAGGAGCAGCCCGAACTCCCCACCCTGGGCCAGACAGGCGGCGGTGCGCAGGCCCACCGCGGGACGTTCGCCAAAGATGCGGGCCAGCAGCGCTACCAGCAACCCCTTGCCGACCACGAAGGCCAGGGTCACCAGCACCACCCACGGGCCGTTGGAAAGCATCTGCAGCGGGTCCAGGAGCATGCCCACGGTGGCGAAGAACAGGCCGAGCAGCACCTCCTGGAAGGGGCGCACGTCGGCCTCGATCTGGTGTCTGAACTCAGTCTCCCCCAGCACCATGCCGGCCAGGAAGGCGCCCAGTGGGGCCGAGAGGCCGGCCAGGTGCACCAGGGTGGCCGAGGCCATCACGATCAGCAGGGCGAACAGCATGAACAGCTCGTTGGAGTGAACGCTGGCCACCCAGTGCAGGAGGGGGCGCGCCAGCCAGCGACCGGCCAGGAACAGGAGGGCGAACACCGCCAGGCCCTTGACGAAGGGGGCCGCCAGGGCCAGCCAGCCGGCGCCCGCCTCCGGTGCCGAACCGAGCAGGATGAGGAACGGCAGGGTGGCCAGGTCCTGCAGGAGGAGCACGGCCACTGCGGCGCGCCCGTGGCGCGTGGACAACTCCATCTGCTCGGCCAGCTGACGCACGACGATGGCGGTGGAGGACATGGCGAAGGCCCCGCCCACCAGCACCGCGCCCTGGGGCGGTACGCCCAGCCACCAGGCCAGCGTCGCCGCCAGGAGTGTGCCCAGTAGCACCTCGCTCCCGCCCAGTCCCAGCACCAGGCGGCGATTGGCCAGCAGCTCCGGCAGGGTGAACTCCAACCCCACCGTGAACATCAGGAACACCACGCCGAGCTCGGCCAGGAAGCGGGTCTGCTCGTTGTCCGGCAGCCAGCCGAAACCATGGGGCCCCACCAACGCCCCGACCACCAGGTAACCCAGGATCGGCGGCAGGCGCAGGCGCCGGAAGGCCCACACCACCACCACCGCGGTGGCCAGCAGGATCAGCAGCGAGGTGAAGAAGTCCCGTTCCATATTCGTGTGCGTGCCATGGTGCACCCAAAGACTAGAACAGATGACGGCGGGGGAGCGGGACTTCAAGGCGGCTTGTAATCTCCCGCGAGCGCTCCCACATAAGGGGGACGACAGCGAAACCCTGCCTGAAACGGAGGAGACACGAGATGTTCGAACGCTTGCTGGGATTCGATACCGATCTGTTCGACCGCTTCGCGCAGATGCAGCGCGAGCTGGACGAGTTGTTCGGGCGCGCGCTGCCCACTGCGGCGATCCGCGGCGTGCCTGCGGGGACCTTTCCGGCCGTCAACCTGGGGGAAACCGACAACGACGTGCGGGTGTACGTGTTCGCTCCGGGGATCGATCCGGAGAAGCTCGACGTGACCATGGAGGGCAACGTGCTCGCCATCGAAGGCGAGCGCCAGGAGTCGGTGCCCGACAATGCCACCGTATACCGCAACGAGCGCTTCCAGGGCCGGTTCCGCCGCGTACTCGCCCTGCCCGAGGCGGTGGACGAGGAGCAGGTGAACGCCACGTACAAGGATGGCGTCCTGCAAGTGGTGGTCGGCAAGAAGGCTGAGGCGCAGCCGCGCAAGATCGAAGTGAAGGCAGACTGAGACGAGGAGGTAGACCATGGCCGACAGCAAAGAACTCACCGAACGGCAGGAGACGGCGCCCGAGGCCCGTGCCGGCACGGCACCCACGCAGGTGGTGCTCGTTCCCGCCGTGGACGTGCTGGAGGATCCCGACGGGCTTACGGTGGTGGCGGACATGCCGGGCGTATCCGCCGATCGCCTGGACTTGCGGGTGGAGAAGGATCAGCTGGTGATCGAGGGTGACCTCGCCGTCGATGTCCCCGCGGAGATGGAGCCGCTGTATGCGGAGGTCCGGGGCAGCCATTACCGGCGGGCCTTCTCGCTGAGCCAAGAGCTGGACACGGATGCCATCGGCGCGGAGATGAAAGACGGCGTGCTGCGGGTCCGTATCCCCAAGAAGGAGGCCCACCGGCCGAGGAAGATCCAGGTCCAGGTGGGCTGACCGGCTTCCCACCAGCCGGGATGCAGGGCGGTCACCCCGAGGGGTGACCGCCTTTTTGTTGGTGTGCCCCCACGTTCAGTCCTCGTTCAGGGTGCCGCGCGTAGCCTTTTCTCCAAGAGCGTGAAACCACGAGGAGGAAGGCACGATGAACAAGACATCCTGGATGCTGGCGTGGACGGCGGCCGGCCTGCTCACGATGCCGGTGGCGGGGCTGGCCTCGGATGGCTACGTGGACCGGGCGCGTGTGGTCTCGGTGCGGCCCATCTACGAGACGGTGGAGGTGGCGGTACCGCGCCGTGAGTGTTGGACCGAGCGGGTGGTGGAACGGTACAGCTCGGTGCCGGACTATGGCGGCGATGCGTTGTTTCCCACCCTCATCGGCGGCGCCCTGGGTGGCTACCTGGGCAACAAGCTGGGCGACGGCCGCTCAGAGGCGGTCACCACGGCCATGGGTACGGCCATCGGCCTGGCAGTGGGCCAGCAGGTGGGCCGCAAGCACCGACGCCACCACCACTATTCCGAACCGGTGCGCGTGCATCGTGAACGGCGCTGCCGTACCGTGGAGCACTACGAGACCGAGCGCCGGCTCACGGGCTATCGCGTAAAATACCGCTACAAGGGTCGGCTGTTCGAGACCATCACCGATCACCGCCCGGGGAAGTGGATCTCCGTGGAGGTGGATGTGGATCCGCTGGACGACTTTATCCTGGACGACGACTGAGGCCTGCCCATGGGGCGTTTGCTTCCGGCCGTATTGTTGAGCGTGGCTGCCCTGACCTGCACCTTGCCGGCACAGGCCGCGGGTCGGTTCTGGGACCTGCACCCGACCGCGGGGCACGGCTATTCGCTCGACGAGGCGGTGCGCGAGGCACGCCGTCGGGGCAAGGTGCTCTCGGCCGATACGGTGGACGAGTCCGGCCGGCGGGTGCATCGCATCCGCGTGCTGACCGGAGAGGGGCAAGTGCGGCGCTACCGGTACGACGCCGCCACCGGCGCACCGGTGCGCGGCGACCGGGGCCGCGGGCGGGCTGGCCGGCACGCGCCTAGGAGGCGGTGATGCGTGTCCTGGTGGTGGAGGACGAGGCGCAACTCCTGGAACAGCTCGCCGGCCATCTGGAAGACCACGGCTTCGCGGTGGAGAAGGCCCGGGATGGCGAGGAAGGGCTCTATATCGGGCGTGAGCTGCCCCTGGATGTGGCCATCGTGGACCTGGGGCTTCCCGGCCTGGGCGGCATCGAGCTGATCCGCAAGCTACGAGCCGAGGGCCGCGACTTCCCCATTCTCATTCTCACCGCCCGGGGGGACTGGCGTGACAAGGTCCAGGGGCTCGAGGCGGGTGCCGACGACTACGTGGTCAAGCCCTTCCACATGGAAGAGGTGCTGGCGCGCATCAACGCCCTGGTGCGGCGTGCTGCAGGCTGGAGCCAGCCGCGGCTGCGTTTCGGTCCCCTGGTGATCGACACGCGTGCGCAGGAGGTGTGGGTGGACGGGCGGCGGGTGGAGCTGACGGGCTACGAGTACCGGGTGCTCGAGTACCTGACCCTGCACGCGGGCGAGGTGGTCTCCAAGACCGAGCTCACCGAGCACCTCTACGCGCAGGACTTCGACCGCGACAGCAACGTGCTGGAGGTCTTCGTGGGTCGCCTGCGCAGGAAACTCGATCCGGACAACCGCCTGCAGCCCATTCAGACCCTGCGCGGGCGCGGCTACCGGTTCGTGCTGGGCGAGGCATCCCCGGCCGCCCGGTGAGGGGCGATTGGCTCCATTCCCTGCACGGCCGCATGCTGGCCGTGTCCTTCGTGGTGCTGGCGGGGTTCCTCGGGGTGGCCGGGGTGGCCCTGGACCAGGCCTTTCGGCGCAGCGCCGAGACCGCGCTGCGGGAGCGGCTCATGGGGCACGTCTACGCACTGCTCGCGGCCGCCGACGAGGATGCCCGCGGGCGCATGGTGTTGCCCAGCGCGCTCCCGGACCCGCGCTTCGCCAATCCGGACTCCGGGCTGTATGCCGTGGTGGTGGGCTCCGACGGCTATCAGTGGCAGTCGCCTTCGCTCACCGGGCGCAGCGCGGACTTCCTCGATCCTCAGCCACCGGGCCAGCGCCGTTATTCTCGGGTCGCCAGCGACGGCCAGACGCTCTACGTGCTCAACTACGGCGTGTCTTGGGAGGACGATTTCGGTGTCCAGGTGCGGTACACCCTCGCAGTGGCGCTGGATTTCGAGCCGGTGGCGGCGGAGATGGCCGCCTTCCGAGCGAGCCTGTGGCGCTGGCTGGGCGGGCTCGCGGTGGCCTTGCTGCTGGTCCAGGGGTTGATCGTGCGCTGGGGGCTGCGTCCGCTGCGCAGCGTGGAGCAGGACCTGCAGCGGATCGAGAGCGGGGAGGCCGAACGGCTCGAGGGCGCGTATCCGCGCGAGCTCCAGGGCCTGACGCGGAGCCTCAACGCCCTGATTCGCAGCAGCCGTTCCAGTCGCGAGCGGTACCGCAACAGCCTGGGCAATCTCGCCCACAGCATGAAGACCCCGCTGGCCATACTGCGCAATGCCGCCGAGTCCGGTGCCCGCTCCGGGGAGCTGCGGGCCGTGGTGCTGGAACAGGTGCTGCGCATGGACGAGATCGTCCAGCATCAGCTGCGCCGTGCCGCGGCATCGGCACAAGTGGCCCTGGGCCGTGCCGTGGCCGTAGCGCCCGTCGCCGACCGCATCGCGCGCTCCCTGGCCCGGGTCTACGCCGACAAGCCCGTGGACATCGCGCTGGAAGTACAGGACGGGGCGCGCTTCTTCGGCGACGAAGGGGACCTCATGGAGATCCTCGGTAACCTGATGGAGAACGCCTGCAAGTACGGGCGGCACCGGGTGCGTGTGGGTGCACACGCCCTGCAGGCCGGCCGGCGCCCCGGGCTGCGCCTCTGGGTGGAGGACGACGGTGCGGGCATCGAGCCGCACCGGCACGGGGAGGTCCTGCAGCGTGGCCGGCGCCTGGACGAGCAGCAGCCGGGCCAGGGGATCGGCCTCTCGGTGGTACGCGAGATCGTGGAGGCCTATCAGGGCCGGATCCGCATCTCCCGCGGTGCCCTGGGCGGCGCCCGTGTCGAGGTGGAAATTCCCCCGCCGAGCCTCAGCCAGTTTTGATATATTTCAAGAAAGCCATTCCACGACAGCCTGACCCCGGGGAGGACCCAGATGAAACGCATCGTGATGCTGGTGCCGGACGTCGACACCGCGCGCAAGATCACCCATGAGCTGCTGAGCGAGCGTGTACCGGAGAAGCACATTCACGTGATCGCGCGCGAGGGTACGCCCATGGAGGACCTGCACGAGGCCGGTCTCGCCGAGCGCACCGATCTGCTGCCGGCGCTCAAACGCGGCGCCGCAGTGGGCGGGGCCACGGGACTCCTGGCCGGTCTGGCGGCGCTGGCCTTCCCCGGTGTGGCCGTGGCCGGTGGCGCCGTGCTGTTGGCCACCACCCTGGCTGGCAGTGCCTTCGGGGCCTGGGCCTCCTCGCTGATCGGGGTCTCCATTCCCAGCGAGGAGCTGCGCAAGTATGAAAAGGCGGTGGAGGAGGGTCAGCTCCTCATGATGATCGACATCCCCAAGCATCGCGCCGAAGAGCTCATCGCCCTCATCCGGAACCACCACCCGGAGGCTGACATCAAGGAAGTGGAGTATTTCCCTCCCCCGATTCCCGAGATCCCCGACGACTGAACCGCCGGGCCTGCAGCACCGCCCACACGGGCGGCTCAGAATCGCCACTCCAGGGTGGCGATGCCGTAGCGGTCGCGGCTGGCGGCCGCGGGGAATCTCTCGGTGTCGACCTGATCCGTGGTGAGGAAGGCCTGCAGCCGCACCGCCAGGGATCGGTATTCGAAGTGGGCGCCCACGATGAGCTGTCCCACGAAGGGCTCCTTGTCCACGCGGTGGCTGTCGGTGAAGGTGTTGCCGTCGAGGAATAGGTTTCGACCCACGACGTTGCCCCGCAGCACCGCGGAGAGATAGATCGAGGGTCGGTGGGGGCGGGGAGGCCGCAGCAGGGCGCGGTAATACATCGAATAACCCAGGGGATCGGCCACGGGAACGAAGCCTCCCGGCAGGTTGTACCCCAGGCGCATCTCCACGCCGCCCACCAGGGCGATGAACAGGTTGCCCAGCGCACCGTGGCCGTCCAGCGCCAGGTCCGCGCCCCAGCCACCCTCGGTGCGTCCGGCCCAGAGCTTCCGTTTGCGCTGATACGTGAGATTGATGATCGGCTCGTTGGACAGCTGGTGGTCCCAGCCCTTGGGTTCCTCGTCTCCGGTGATGTCGTGTACGCTGCGCTGCACCTGTTCGGCCAGTGAGGCCGGACCGACCACCCCTGCAGTGACGGCGAAGCCGCGGAACCGGGTGTCGTCGTATCCGTACCACGCCGCCTGCAGGGCCAGGAGCCCGACATAAGGCACGTCGTCCTCGACCAGATCTGTGCGGGAGAGGTCGTTGGGCGTCTGGATCACCTGGCCCAGCGACAAGGTGTAGCGGTAGTGCAGCCCCGGGGCAGAGAGGGTGGGGATGTGTCGCCCCATCCGTCCCAACGGCGCCAGCCACCCGGTGAAATGGGACCAGTCCCCGGCCATCTCGGAATGGCGGCTGAGCGTCCATCCGCCGGTGATCTGGTTGTCCTTGTCGAATACGAAATCGTCGAACAGATCGAGGGAGTAGGTGGCGTCCTCGGTATCCTCGGGGGCGGCCGCCACCGGCGCCCCCGGTACAAGCAGCAGCCATGCGACCGCGATGCCCATCCGGAGATGTCGATCCATCGTCTCGGCCTCCGCTGTCCTGCCGGCCCGGACGTCCCACAGCCGCGTCCATTCATTGAAGAACTACGCAAACGGCCGCCGGGTGGATGCGGCCGCACGCACCCCCGTTCGGGCTAGGGGATCCCGCTTGCGCAGTTCAGGGCCGTGATGCGGCGGCCTCATGCCCCGGCGGTGCGCACGATGTGCACGTCGCAGGGGGCGTGGCGTGCCAGATGTGTGACCAGCGAGCCGAAACGGGCATGGGGCTGCCCGGCGACGATCATCAGGGCGTCGTGGTCCGCAGCGTGGCGCTCGAGCTTGTCTGCCGGGCGGCCGATGAGCACCTCCAGCTCGGCGCACTGCCCCACCAGGCCTTCCAGGCTGGACTCGAGGATGCGGCGGGCGGTCAGGGCGGCCTCGAGTTCCTTCTCCTCGAATTCCTCCGGCTCCAGGCCCGCCAGGGCGAACTCGTTGGCGGGATTGACCACCTCCGGCTCGTCCAGCACGTGCACGATGCGCGCCTCCACCCCCAGGCATCGCGCCAGTTCACAGGCGCGCGCCGCGATGGGACGTGCCGACGGCGTGAGGTCCACCGCGGCGATCACACACTTGCCTCGACGTTCTTCGCTCATGTTCATGCCTCTCCAGGAAGTCGGCTCGTCTCGGTGCTCGGGCACCCCTGTATCGTCGAAAAATGACCCCGCATCGGGCGGCGGAATGGCCGGTGGTGTGGTCCGGGATCCCTCCGCAAACAGCTGCGGCTTCACCTCCCAGCGATGTTTCAGCATACCGCTTGAGCGGGATGCGCACCTTGACATGCGGCAGGCCGGGGCGTCCAGGTCGCATGCGGCCCGGGGTGGCGCGGAAAGGAATAGAATGCCCCCATGCCCTTCGACCGCTTCCATCCTGCCGTCGCCGCCTGGTTCCGGGGCCGGTTCGGTGTGCCCACGCCCATCCAGCGCCAGGCCTGGCCCGCAATCGCCTCGGGCGAGAACGCGCTCATCGCCGCACCCACGGGCTCGGGCAAGACCCTGGCCGCATTCCTCGCCGCCATCGATGCCTTGGTGCGCGAGGCGCAGGCCGACGATCTCATCGGCCGGCTGCCCAACGAGACCCGGGTGCTGTACGTCTCGCCGCTGAAGGCGCTGTCCAACGACATCCGCAGAAACCTGGACGAGCCCCTGACGGGCATCGGCCAGGCGCTGGAGACGGTCGGGCACGGGGCCTTCCCCATCCGCACGGCGGTGCGCACCGGGGATACGCCCGCGGCCGAACGCCGCCAGATGCTCCGCGAGCCGCCGCACATACTGGTGACCACCCCCGAGTCGCTGTACCTGATGCTGACCGCCGCTTCGGGCCGGGAGCTGCTGCGCGGGGTGCGCACGGTGATCGTCGACGAGATCCACGCCCTGGCGACCACCAAGCGCGGCGCGCACCTGGCCCTGTCCCTGGAGCGGCTCGAGGCGCTGGCCGGGCGGCCCTTGCAGCGCGTGGGCCTGTCGGCAACCCAGCGGCCCCTGGAGACCATGGCGCGCTTCCTCACCGGGCACCGCGACCGGGCCTGCAGGATCCTCGATGCCGGTTACACCCGCGAGCGGGACCTGGAGATCGTGCTGCCGGACGCCCCGCTCGAGGCGGTCATGTCGGCCGAGGTCTGGGGGGAGGTCTACGACCGGCTCGAGGCGCTCATCCGCACGCACCGCTCCACGTTGGTGTTCGTCAACACGCGCCGCACCGCCGAGCGCATCGCCAAGGCCCTGGCCGAGCGCCTGGGCGAGGAGGTGGTCACCGCCCATCACGGGAGCCTCGCCCGCGAGCACCGCCTCGATGCCGAACAGCGGCTCAAGGGCGGCCGGCTCCAGGCCCTGGTGGCCACCGCATCGCTGGAGCTCGGCATCGACATCGGCGAGGTGGACCTGGTCTGCCAGATCGGTTCGCCCAGGGCCATCAACGTGTTCCTGCAGCGGGTGGGACGCTCCGGGCACGCCGTGGGCGCGGTGCCCAAGGGGCGGCTCTTCCCCACCACGCGCGACGAGCTGGTGGAGTGCGCCGCGCTGCTGGATGCGGTGGGGCGCGGCGAGCTGGAACGGCTGCGGGTGCCGCCGGGGGCGCTAGACGTGCTGGCCCAGCAGGTGGTGGCGGAGGTGGCCTGCGGCCCGTGGCGGGTGGACGAACTGTACCGGGTGGTGCGGCGTGCCTGGCCGTATCGGCGGCTTGCCCGCGAGAAGTTCGACCAGGTGCTGGAGATGCTGGCCGCCGGCTTCGCCACCCAGCGCGGCCGGCGCGGTGCCTGGCTGCACTGGGACCGGGTCAACGATGTGCTGCGCCCGCGCAAGGGGGCCAAGCTCGCCGCCGTGCTCAACGGCGGGGTCATTCCTGACCTGTTCGACTACGATGTGATCCTCCAGCCCCAGGGGCTGTTCGTGGGCACCCTCAACGAGGACTTCGCCTTCGAGTCCCTGCCCGGGGACATCTTCCAGCTCGGCAACACCAGCTATCGGATCCTCAAGGTGGAGCTCGGGCGCGTGTTCGTGGAGGACGCCCGTGGTGCACCACCCAACATCCCCTTCTGGTTCGGCGAATCGCCGGGGCGCAGCGATGCCCTGAGCGTGGCCGTCTCCCGCCTGCGCGAGGAGGTGGATGGGCTGCTCGCACGGGGGTGTGGGGGAAGGGACGAACGCCGCGGGGCCCTCACCCCAACCCCTCTCCCAGGGCGAGAGGGGCCTGGTCTGTCCCGGGCGTGTGGGGGAGGGGCTTCGCCCGGGTCAGAGTCGCCGGCAGCCCCAGATCTGGAACCTGCGACGCAGGCGCTCGCCCCCCGCTTCGGCCGAGAGGCGGCGCGCCAGCTGGTCGCGTATCTCGCCGAGGCGCGGGCGGCGCTGGGGGCCTTGCCCACCCGAGGCCGTATCGTCCTGGAGCGTTTCTTCGACGAGGCGGGCGACCAGCACCTGGTGGTCCACAGCCCCTTCGGCTCGCGGCTCAACCGCGCCTGGGGGCTGGCGCTGCGCAAGCGCTTCTGCCGCAAGTTCAACTTCGAGCTGCAGGCGGCGGCCCTGGAGGATACGCTAGTGCTCTCTCTGGGCAGCACGCACAGCTTTCCCCTGGAGGAAGTGGCGCACTACCTGCGCTCCGACGGGGTCCGGGACCTGCTGGTGCAGGCGCTCCTGGCCGCACCCATGTTCCCCACCCACTGGCGCTGGAACTGCACCACGGCCCTGGCCATCCAGCGCCAACGCACGAGCGGGCGCGTGCCGCCGCCCCTGCAGCGCATGCAGGCAGAGGACCTCATGGCCCAGGCCTTCCCGGATCAGATCGCCTGCTTCGAGAACCTCCAGGGCGATCGCGAGATCCCCGATCACCCGCTGGTGGAGCAGACCCTGTGGGACTGCCTGCACGAGGTCATGGACGTGGAGGGCCTGGAGCGCCTGCTGCGGCGCCTGGAGGCCGGCGAGGTGACCGTGGTGGCCGCGGATCTGGCGGCGCCCTCGGTGCTGGCCCAGGAGGTGCTCGCCGCCCGGCCCTATGCCTTCCTGGACGACGGGGCGGCCGAGGAACGCCGCACCCAGATGGCGCGCGGCGTGCGCTTCCCCCGTCCCGAGGACGCCGCCGCACTGGCGCGGGTGGACCCCGAAGTGCTCACGGCGCTGCGCCAGCGCATCTGGCCTCGGGTGCGGGACGCCGAGGAACTACACGATGCCCTGCTGGGGATGGGCGTGGCCACGGCGGCCGAAGGGCGGCGACTGGTGGCCGGGGTGGGGGAGGAGGCGCTGCGCACGCTGCAGGCCCAGGGCCGGGTGACCGTGGCGCGGCTGAGCGGCCCCACCCTCAGCCCCGTCCCCTCTCCCAGCGGGAGAGGGGCGCATAACCCCGACTGCGCCGATCTGCCCTCCTCCCTCGGAGAGAGGGGTTGGGGTGAAGGGCCAGCCGACCGGCCCCATGAAACGCCCTGCTGGTGGATCACTGCCGAGCGCCTGGCGCTGCTGCAGGCGGTGCATCCGGATCTGGTACTCGATCCGCCCACCCAGGCACTCCCACCTGCC
>JALVEU010000295.1 GCA_027030565.1 Gammaproteobacteria bacterium
GGATTGACCTGCTTGAGGTCGAAGATGAGCTGCGCAAGGTCCTCGATGGAATAGATGTCGTGATGCGGCGGCGGCGAGATCAGTGACACGCCGGGCTTGCAATAGCGCAGTTCGGCGATGAGTTCGTTGACCTTCTGCCCCGGCAGCTGGCCGCCCTCGCCGGGCTTGGCGCCCTGGGCGATCTTGATCTGCATGACCTCGGCGGAACGCAGGTAGGCGGGGGTGACGCCGAAGCGCCCCGAGGCCACCTGCTTGATCTTGGAACGCCTGTCCGTGCCGTAGCGCTTGGGGTCTTCGCCGCCCTCACCGGAATTGGAGCGCGCGCCGAGCCGGTTCATGGCCATGGCCAGGGTTTCGTGGGCCTCGGGGGAGAGGGCGCCCAGGGACATGGCCGCCGAGTCGAAGCGCTTGACGATCTCCGCCATGGGCTCCACTTCGTCGATGGGGATGGGCGTGATGTCGTCGCGCAGCTTGAGTAGGTCGCGCAGCGCCAAGGTGGGGCGCTCGTTCACCAGTCGGGCGTATTCGTCGTAGGCGGCCTGGTCGCCGGTCTTCACCGCGCGTTGCAGGGTCTGGATCACGTCCGGGTTGTAGGCGTGGTCCTCGCCGCCGTGGACGAACTTGAGCAGGCCGCCCTGGTCGATGGGTTTGCGGTTGTTCCAGGCCAGCTTGCTGAGGGTGCGCTGGTCGGCGTCGAGATCCTCGAAATGGGTACCCTGCAGGCGGTTGGTGGTGCCGGTGAAGCACAGGTCCACCACTTCCTGGTGTAGGCCCACGGACTCGAACAACTGTGCGCCGCGATAACTGGAAATGGTGGATATGCCCATCTTCGAGATGACCTTGAACAGGCCCTTGTTGATGCCCTTGCGGTAGTTGTGCATCAATGCGGCGCAGTCCTTTTCGCTGATCTCGCCGGTGATCTGCATGTCCTGGATGCAGGCGTAGGCCAGGTAGGGGTACACGGCGGTGGCGCCGTAGCCGATGAGCACGGCGAAATGATGCGGGTCGCGGGCGGTGCCGGTCTCGACGATGATGTTGGCGTCGCAGCGCAGGCCCTCGCGGATCAAGCGGTGGTGCACGGCGCCGGTGGCCAGCAGGGCGTGCACGGGCACGCGGTTGGAGGCGATGTTGCGGTCGGACAGCACCACCAGCACCTTGCCGTCGTTGACGGCGGCCACGGCCTCGTCGGCGATGCGCGTGATCGCCGTTTGCAAATCACTGTCGGCATCGTAGTGCAGATCGATGCGCGCGCTGGCGTAGTCCGGGTCATCCAGGCCGGTGAGCTGCTCGAACTTGGTGGTGGACAACACCGGAGAGTTCATCAGCAGGCGCTTGGCGTGCGTGGGGGATTCCTCGAACATGTTCATTTCGCGGCCGAAGCAGGTCTCCAGGGACATGACGATCTGCTCGCGAATGGGATCGATGGGCGGGTTGGTCACCTGGGCGAACTGCTGGCGGAAATAGTCGTACAGCGAGCGCACCTTGCGGGAGAGCACCGGCATGGGGGTGTCGTCGCCCATGGAGCCGATGGCCTCCTGGCCGGCCTCGGCGAGTACGCGCAGCACCTGGTCGCGTTCCTCGAAGCTCACCTGAAACAGTTTCTGATAGATATCCAGCGCCTTGCCGTCCATGGGCAGGCCGCAGACCTCACCCTCCAGCGCGGTGGTGATGCGCCGGGCGCCGTCACGCAGCCATTGCTTGTAGGGTTGGCCTTTCTTGAGCCTGGCGTCCACGTCCTCCGGCAGCAGCAGTTCGCCGGTCTCGGTGTCGGCGGCGAGCATCTGCCCGGGCTTGAGCCGGCCCTTGGCCACCACGTCCTCGGGCTGGTAATCGTAGACCCCGACCTCCGAGGCCAGGGTGATGTGGCGGTCCCTGGTGATCACCCAGCGCGCGGGGCGCAGGCCGTTGCGGTCGGTGGAACAGGCGGCGTAACGGCCATCGGTGAGGACGATGCCGGCTGGGCCGTCCCAGGGCTCCATGTGCATGGAATTGTATTCGTAGAAGGCGCGCAGGTCGGCGTCCATGTTGGTGACGTTCTGCCAGGCCGGCGGCACCAGCAGGCGCATGGCGCGGAAGATGTCCATG
>JALVEU010000296.1 GCA_027030565.1 Gammaproteobacteria bacterium
CCAGGGGGGCCAGCCAGGGCACCCGGATCAGCCGACGCGTGAGCGCGCCGTAACCCTGCTGCATGGCGCCCACCACCCGGTCGGCGACCCGGCGCAGGCGTCCGGGTGGTCGTTGGCCGATACGTGCGGCCAGGGCGGGCACCACGGTCAGCGCCACCACCATGGAGGCGGCCATGGCGGCCGAGATGGTGAAGATGAGCTCGCGAAACAACAGCCCGCTGAGCCCGCCGATGAACAGAAACGGCAGCACTGCGGCGAGATTGGTGGTGGTGGAGGCCACGATGGGGCTGGTGACCTCCCTTGCGGCATGGGTGGCGGCCTCCACTGGGCGTTCACCATGGCGCTGATGGCGCTGGATGTTCTCCAGCATCACGATGGTGCTGTCGACCAGGATGCCGACACCCAGGGCCAGTCCGCCCAGGGTCATGAGGTTGAGGGTCAGCCCCGAGAGCTTCATGAGCAGGAACGTGACCGTCAGCGCCAGGGGGATGGCGGTCCCCACCACCAGTGTGCGGCGCAGATCGCCCAGGAACAGATACACCATCAACATGGCGAGCAGGGCCCCCATGCCCGCGGCCGAGGCGGCGTTGCGCAGTGCGTGGCGGATGAACACGGCCTGGTCGTTGACCCGCCGGACGTCGATGTCGGCGGGCAGCAGGCCGTGTTGGCGCATCCAGTCCAGATGCTCTCGGACCCGATCCACCACCGCGACGGTATTGGCCTGGGGCTGCTTCTGGACGCTCACCTTGACACCGGGCGTGCCGTTGAGTCGGATACGCAGTTCCTCGCGCCCCGGATTGGGCCGTACACGGGCGAGGTCCCCCAGGGTGAGCGTGGTCTCCGGGGCCTCCGGCGCGTCCCCGGTGACGGAGGTGCGCAGCGGAATGGCCTCGAGCGCCGAGAGGCTGCGTGCCCGGCCCAGGACCCGGGCCGAGAGTTCACGTCCCCCAGTCACCAACTGACCACCCGCCGCGTCCTGATTGTGGGCCTCGATCGCGTCGAGTACGTCGTCGTAGCTCAAGCCGGCGCCGGCCATTCGCTCGGGGTCGATCTCCACCCAGATCTCGGCGGGCGCGCCGCCGCCCACCTCGGCGGCGGCCACGCCCGGGAGATTGATGAGGGTGCGCGAGAGGCGGTAATCGGCCCATTCGAGCAACTCGGGCAGCGGCAGCCGTCGGGAGCTGGCCACCAACTCCATGACCGGGGCCTGACTGGGATCGCGCTTGTAGATGATGGGCGGGTCGATGGATTCGGGCAGGAACCGCTTGGCCCGGTCCAGGCGCGCACTGGCGTCGCGCAAGGCCTCGTTGATGTCTGTCCCGTAGGGGAAGAACAGGTCCACGGCGCTGCGCCCGCGCCGGGTGCGGGACTCGATGCCCGAGGCTCCCTCGGTGATGGAGAGCTGTTCTTCGAGCTGCCGGGTCACCCGATCCTCCATGATCGGCGCGGGTACCCCCGGATCGTTGACGCGAACGGCGATACTCGGATAGATGATCGAGGGCAGCAGATCGGTGCGCAACCCGCCGAGGGCCACCAGCCCGGGAATGCCCACGGCCAGCGCCAGCATGATCACGGCCACGGGCCGGCGTACCGCCCAGGCCGCCACGCCCCCGGAGCGCAGTCCCCTCACGAGGTCTCCACCACCGTCACCCGGCGACCCTGGCGCAGGCGCACGAAGCCGCGTACCACCACCGTGTCGCCGGGCGACAGACCGGTGCGCACCACCACCTCGTCACCCACCAGTTCCCCGGTCTCGATCCGGACCTGTTCGGCCGTCTGTGCGTCGGTGATACGCCATACCCAGGTTCCTTCGGCGTCGCGCCGCAGGGCGGCCAGCGGGATACGCAGCGCCGGCGGGTCGGTCAAGTGCAGCGTGGCGCGGGCCAGCTGGCCCGGGTGGGTCCCGCTGGGTGGGGTCTCCACCGCCACGGCGACGGTCCCCTTGAGTGTGGCCGGATCCACCTCCGGGAGAATCCGGGCGATCCGGCCTTGGAGGACGCGCCCTTCCAGACCATCGATGGTCAGTTCCACGGCTTGCCCGACCCGAAGCCGGGGCAGGATGCGGTCGGGAACGG
>JALVEU010000297.1 GCA_027030565.1 Gammaproteobacteria bacterium
GGTCGATGCCGAGGTGCACCGCCGGGGCTCAAATCCGACGTCAAGCGGGGTCCGGGCGGCATCCGGGAGGTGGAGTTCGTCGTGCAGACCTTCCAGCTCATCCACGGGGGACGGGATCGTGAGCTCCGGCGCCGCGCCCTCCTGGACGTGCTCCCGCGCCTGGCGGCGCGCGAGCTCCTTCCCCAGGACGAGGTGGCTCGGTTGATGCGGGCATACGCCTTCCTGCGGCGCACGGAGAACCGCCTGCAGGGCATGGAGGATCGGCAGACCCAACGCCTGCCCGACGACCCGGTGGGCCGTGCCCGTCTGGCCTTCGCCATGGGTTTCGGCGGCTGGGCGGACTTCCACGACGCCTTGTCGCAGCACCGTCGCGCCGTGCAGGGCGTGTTCGCCGGCCTGCTGGCGGCGCCGGAGCGCTCGGCGTCGCCGGATCTGAGCGCCCTCTGGGCCGGTGGCCTGGACCCAGAAGCTGCGCTCGCGCGCCTGGCCGAGATGGGCTTCCGGGAGCCCCGGCGGGTGCTGGAGACCTTGGAGGCGCTGCGTCAGGGCCGTGCCTACCGGCTGAGCAGCGAATGGGGGCGGCAGCGGGTGGACCGCTTCGTGCCCTTGTGGCTGGAGGCCGTGGCCCGGGCGCCGGACCCGGATCTGGCCTTTCGGCGGCTGGTGCCCTTGGTGGAGGCGGTCCAGCGCCGCACGGTGTATCTGGCGCTCTTGGCCGAGAACCCCCACGCCCTGGAGCAGCTCGTCCGGCTCGCCGTGGCCAGTGCCTGGGTGGCCGAGTACATGGCACGGCACCCCCTGCTGCTCGACGAGCTGCTAGACCCGCGCCAGCTCTATGCTCCGCGCGACCGCGAGGGGCTGCGTGTGGAACTGGAGGAGTGGATCGGCCAGGCCGACCCCGATGATCGGGAGGCCCTCATGGACCGGTTGCGGCACTTCCGCCACGCCTCGGTGCTGCGCGTGGCCGCGGCCGACATCATGGGACGCCTGGACGTGGACACGGTGAGCCGGCTGCTCACCGACATCGCTGAGGTGGTGCTCGAACGGGCCTTGCTCATCGCCTGGCGGGAGCTCACGGGCCGCTACGGTACGCCGCGCTACGAGGACGAACACGGGCGTCGCCATGAAGCGGGCTTCGTGGCCATCGGCTACGGCAAGCTGGGTGCCCGGGAGCTGGGCTACGGTTCCGACCTGGATCTGGTCTTCCTCCACGACAGCCATGGCCGCCGGCAACAGACCGACGGCCGCAGGAGTCTGGACAACGCCGTGTTCTTCGCGCGCCTCGGGCAACGGGTGATCCACGTGCTGACGGCGCAGACGCCGGCCGGGATCCTCTACGAGGTGGACGCGCGGCTGCGCCCCAGCGGCCGGGCGGGGCTACTGGTGAGCAGTACGGCAGCCTTCGAGGCCTATCAACTCGACAAGGCCTGGACCTGGGAACATCAGGCCCTGGTGCGTGCCCGTCCGGTGGCGGGGGACGACCGTGTGGGCGAGATCTTCACGCGGATTCGCAAGCGGGTGCTGGTCCGGCCCCGGGAGGCGGCGGCGCTGCGCCGCGAGGTGGTCGAAATGCGCCACCGTATGCTCGCGGAGCATGCCACTTCCGAGCCGGGGCGCTTCCATCTCAAGCGGGACGCGGGCGGTGTCGTGGACATCGAGTTTATGGTTCAATACCTGGTTTTGGCGCATGCCCACGGGTTTCCCGCGCTGCTCGAAGAGACCACCACCGTAGGCCTCCTCGGGTTGCTGTCCGTACAGGGACTGCTGGCCGCAGAAGTGGCCGCCCGGCTCGAGACCATCTACCGCAACTATCGCGCGCGCATCCATGCGGCCAGCCTCCAGCGGCAGGAAGCGGTGGTGGACGCCGGCGAGTTCGAGCAGGAGCGGGCCTTCGTGCGCGCGCAATGGGCGGCGCTGCTGGAAGACGGAGGGGGTGGTCTTGACGGGGGGTGAACGATGAATTTCGCCGACCGGGACGGTGTGATCTGGCTGGACGGGGAGCTGGTGCCCTGGCGAGAAGCGAAGGTGCACGTCCTCACGCATACGTTGCACTACGGCATGGGCGTGTTCGAGG
>JALVEU010000298.1 GCA_027030565.1 Gammaproteobacteria bacterium
GGAGGATCGATCCCGAGGCATCTTCTTCGATCAGGACTGGGGCTACATGCCCGGTGCCTTCGCGGTGGCCTCCGGTGGCATCCACGTCTGGCACATGCCGGCGCTGGTGACCATCTTCGGCGACGATGCGGTACTGCAGTTCGGGGGCGGCACGCTGGGCCATCCCTGGGGCAACGCGGCCGGTGCCGCGGCCAACCGCGTGGCCCTGGAGGCCTGCGTCAAGGCGCGCAATGAGGGTCGTGAGCTGGAGAAGGAGGGCAAGGAGATCCTCACCGAGGCGGCCAAGTCGAGCCCCGAGCTCAAGGCGGCCATGGAGACCTGGAAGGAAATCAAGTTCGAGTTCGATACCGTCGACAAACTGGACGTGGCCCACAAGTAAGACACTTGCCACCACCCGGCACCGTACCGGTGCCGGGTGGGCGTGGGCGACGGACACGACGATTCACACATTAGAGGAACGGCATCATGAGCGAAGTTCGCGACTATCCCTCACGCCTCTCGGATCCCAACAGCCGCAAGCTGGGCACCTTCTCCTATCTGCCCCAGATGAGCGACGAGGAGATCCGCAAGCAGATCCAGTACATCGTCAGCAAGGGTTGGAATCCGGCCATCGAGCATACCGAGCCGGAGTATGCCTTCAGCCACTACTGGTACATGTGGAAGCTGCCCATGTTCGGCGAGACCGACGTGGACCGCATCCTCGCCGAGGTGGATGCTTGCATGCGTGCCAATCCCGGCCATCACGTGCGCCTGATCGGGTACGACAACTACCGCCAGACCCAGGGCGCCAACATGGTGGTCTTCAAAGCGCCCATCGAGGCGAAGCCTTGCTGATCTAAAGGGCACTGCGGTGCCGTCGACCCCGGGTCTGCCGGGGTCGGCGCCCCATGGGCCCTCGTCCCCAAGCCCGTACGGCGGGCTTCGGGATGCGGGCCTTTTTTCTGAGGAGAACAGGGCAATGACGGACATCGAGCAATACCAGGTGACACGGGAACCCTACTACCGTCCCGTACACGACGAGATCGCGCTGTACGAGGCCGCCTATGCGGCGCGGATGCCCATGATGCTCAAAGGCCCCACGGGATGCGGCAAGTCCCGCTTCGTCGAGTACATGGCCTGGAAGTTGGGTCGGCCGCTGGTCACCGTGGCCTGCAACGAGGACATGACCGCCTCCGATCTGGTGGGCCGCTTCCTGCTGGACCGTGAAGGGACGCGCTGGCAGGATGGGCCGCTGACCATCGCCGCGCGCATCGGTGCCATCTGCTACCTGGATGAAGTGGTGGAGGCCCGGCAGGACACCACCGTGGTGATCCACCCTCTCACGGACCACCGCCGCGAGCTGCCCCTGGACAAGAAGGGCGAGGTCATCAAGGCCCACCCCGACTTCCAGCTCGTCATCTCCTACAACCCGGGTTACCAGAGCCTGATGAAGGACCTCAAGCAGTCCACCAAACAGCGCTTCGGGGCGCTGGACTTCGACTATCCGGAGTCGGAGGTCGAGGCGGAGATCGTGGCCCACGAGTCGGGCGTCGATGGGGAGACCGCAGCCAAGCTGGTGCAGATCGCCCAACGTTCACGGAACCTCAAGGGGCACGGTCTGGACGAGGGCATCTCCACGCGTCTGCTGGTCTATGCCGGCCAGCTCATCGCCAAAGGGGTGGATCCCGTGTCGGCCTGTCACATGACCCTGGTGCGTCCGCTCACCGACGACCCCGACATGCGCGACACCCTGGACGCCGCCGTTGCCACCTTCTTCGAGTGAGTCATTTGAACCACAGAGGCCCGGAGGGCATGCAGGAAAATTCTGGAGAAACGAAAAGGAACGACCGGAATACGCGGCCGCCTTTCCTGCTCGCTCTCCGAGTCCTCTATGCCTCCGTGGTGAACTCCAAACCATGACCATCGAGCTGGACGAATACCGTGAGTGTCTGGAGCGCACGGCTCCGGAGCTGCGCGAGACACTGGAGGCCGAGTTCCATCAGGCTGCGCGCGTGATGTCGCCGGCGGGGCTCAAGGCCTGGCTGGACGGTGCGCGGGCGCTGTGCGAGTTGGGCCGCGGCAAGGAGTT
>JALVEU010000299.1 GCA_027030565.1 Gammaproteobacteria bacterium
CTGGCGCTCATCGGCCACCGTCTGGCGGGCTTCGCCACGGAGCCCGGCATGCTCCTGGCCACCTGTCTCATCCTGATGTGGGCGGCGGCCGCCCTGAGCGCCGTGGTGGACAACATCCCGTTCACCGTGACCATGATCCCCATCGTGCTGGGGCTGGAAGGGCAGGGCGTGAACACCACCCCGCTGTGGTGGGCCCTGGCGCTGGGGGTGGGACTGGGGGGCAACGGGACCCACATCGGGGCGACGGCCAACGTCATCTGCGTGGCCGAATCCGAACGCTGCGGGATCCCGGAAGCGGTCATCACGCCGAAGATCTGGCTGCGCAAGGGATTGCCGGCGACGGTGTTCAGCCTCACGGCCGCGAGCGCGGTGTTTGCCCTGTTCTTCGAGTTCTTTTCAGGCGGCGGATCCATCGGCTGAGCCGGGGATCGGTCACACGGGCCAGGTCCCCGGGCCGGTCCACGTCCCAGAGGGCGGGCAGGGCGGCCCAGGAGACCCCGCTGCGTTCCAAGCGCCGGCGGGTCTGCTCCCACACCTCGCTCGTACCCCAGCGGATTCCGGCGAAGAGCGCAGGGAGGTGACGGCGCGCCCCGAGGAGCACATAGCCGCCATCGTCGGCGGGGACCAGCACGAACTCGCGGGACTCGAGGATGGCGGCGGCGACGTGCAGCGTGTGCACGGTGAGTGCCGGCGCGTCGGTCCCGAGCAGAATGACGGCCTCCGCCCGCGCGAGCACTTCGCGTACGGCGTGCGACATGCGCGCCCCCAGGTCGGCACCGACTTGCACGTGCATCTCCAGGCGGGCCCAGCGGGCGAGCCGGCGGAAGAGGCGATGGGTACAGTCCGGCGCACACCAGAGCTCCACCGGACCGATCCCGGCCTGGGATGCCGTACGCAGGGTATGCAGGATCATGCAGCCCTGCAAGGCCGCCGCCCCCCGTTCGCCCAGCGCGGGGATCAGGCGCGTGTTTGCCCTCCCGGGCTCGGGGGCCTTGGCGAACACCACGACACGCAGCTCAGTGGGCATTGGACCCACGGCCATAGTAGCGCACGTGGAGCCGCGCGGGATCGGCGCCCAGGAAGAAGGCGGCCCGCAGCCACCACATGCGCAGCACGCTGCGTGTGACACCATGCCGCTTCCAGTAGCGTGCCGAACTGGTCACGGGGCTGGAGATCCAAATCGGCCGGCCAGCCGTGCGCTTGAGCAGACGACTCAGTGCCACGTCCTCCATGAGCGGGATCTGCGGAAATCCGCCCACGCGGCGGAACAATGTGCGTGTCACGAACAACGCCTGATCGCCTGTGCCGATCCCGGTGAGCCGGGAGCGCAGGGACATGGCTCGCTCGATGACCCGGAAAGCGGGGCCCACGCCGTCCAATCGCACTGCGAAGAATCCCCAGCCCGCCGCAGGGGCGCTGCCGAGCCGTTCCAGAATTCGTTGCACGGCGCCGCTCGGTAACCGGGTGTCCGCATGCAGGAACAGGAGAATCGAGCCGCGTGCCTGCGCCGCTCCTGCATTCATCTGCAGGGCCCGGCCTTGCGGCGCGCTGAGCACCCGGTCGGCCAGGCCTTCGCAGCACTTCGCAGTGCCGTCACGGCTGCCTCCATCCACACAGATCACCTCGTGCCCCGCATGGCGCAGGGGCTGCAGCCGGTGCAGGGCGTCGCGGATGATCCGGGCCTCGTCGAGCATAGGGATCACGATGGATACGCGTCCGGGGGCGGACCCGGGATCGGCGGGCTCGGTATACTGACGGCCCTTCACCACGGGCGAATGACATACTGTATGGAAGGGCAGAAGGACACCACGGCCGGCCGACGGGCCGACTTGCTGCGGCTCGCCACGCGGGCCTCGGTGATCACCGCCTCCCTGCTCATCCTGGTCAAGTTCGTGGCGTGGCTGCTCACCGGATCGTTGAGCGTCCTCTCCTCGCTGGTGGATTCCCTCTTGGACGTCGCGGCCTCACTGATCAACTTCTTTGCGGTGCGTTATGCGCTCATGCCGGCGGACGAAGAGCACCGTTTCGGCCACGGGAAGGCCGAATACCTAGCCGGACTGGCGCA
>JALVEU010000300.1 GCA_027030565.1 Gammaproteobacteria bacterium
TGGAGCCCCGGGCCTATCAGCTTGTGCCTTTGCTGATGGCCCTAAAGCTGGATACGGTACGCCTGCTGATTGCCGACGACGTGGGCGTGGGCAAAACCATCGAGGCCGGACTGATTGTGCGCGAGCTGATGGACCGAGGTGAGGCAGACCGTCTCACAGTACTTTGCCCGCCACATCTTTGTGAGCAATGGCAGGAGGAATTGGCTAACCGCTTTCACATCCATGCCGAGATCGTGCGTAGCGCAACTGCGGCCCGCCTGGAACGGGGCCTGCCAGCCGGTAGCTCCATCTTTACCGAATATCCCTACACCATCGTCAGCCTCGACTACATCAAGAGCAAGAACCGTCGTGATGCTTTCGCCGAGCAATGTCCCGGTTTAGTAATTGTTGACGAGGCCCATACCTGCGCCCGTTCGGGCCAGGGACGACAACTTCGCTATGAGCTGCTCAAGGATCTGTCTCGAAAGCCGGATCGTCATTTGATCCTGTTGACCGCCACTCCGCACAGTGGCGACGAGGAGGCCTTTAAGAATCTACTCAGTCTGCTTGACCCCGAATTCGTCAACATCGATAGCATCAAGGGTGCCGAGGATCCTTTACGGCGCAAATTGGCCGACCACTTCGTACAACGACGCCGACAGGATATTCGCGAGTGGCAGGAAGGCAAGTTATTCCCGGAACGTCTTATTGCTGAGGCCACCTACAAGCTCACCGGTGCCTGGGGTAGCCTATTTGAAGAGGTGCTCGACTACGCACGTGACCTGGTAAAGCGTGAGCAGGAAGGCACCTTCAAGGCGCGCATGAACTGGTGGGCTGCTCTGGCACTTTTGCGCTGTATTTCCTCATCCCCACAGGCCGCCATCCGTGCCCTGCAGACCCGCCTCAACAACGCCATCGATCCCAATCTCGATGAGAAAACACAGTCCGAGGAACTGGAGGCCCTGGCCGCCAACAGTGTCTTGGATGGTTCCGAAGAGATGGGCCTGTCCGCCGATGACGTTGAGCCCGGCGCGGCCCAGGACGAAGACCGGGATCGCCTCCAGGCCATGATCGAGAAGGCGCGTGCGCTCAAGCGTAGCGCCGACCCCAAGCTCAAGGCACTGATCAAGGTGCTGGGCGAGATGCTGAAAGAAGGCTTCCGCCCCGTTATTTTCTGCCGTTACATCGCCACCGCGGAGTATCTGGGTGAGGAACTGGCGCGAAAATTCAAGGACCATGAAGTGGCTGTGGTAACCGGCGACTATACCCCGGCCGAGCGGGAGCAGCGTATCGAAGCCCTGAAGGAATCCGACAAACCGCCCCTCCTGGTAGCCACGGATTGCCTTTCTGAAGGCATTAATCTGCAAGAGCAGTTCAATGCCGTCATTCACTATGACCTCACCTGGAACCCCACCCGTCACGAACAACGTGAAGGGCGGGTGGACCGCTTCGGCCAACAGTCCGAGCGGGTCAAGTGCCTCATGCTCTATGGAGAGGACAACCCAGTGGATGGTGCGGTGTTGCGGGTCATTCAGCGCAAGGCCGAGGCTATCCGCAAGGCCCTGGGCATTAGCGTGCCGGTGCCGGAGGATGACGAGAAGGTCACCCAGGCCATCATGCAGAGTGTCATGCTGTATCGCCATGGTGGAGCAGCACCCCAGGCCGATCTCTTTGCCGAGCTCGATCAAGAACTGACCGAAATCAACTGGGAATCGGCTCGTGAAAAGGCCAGGCGTTATCGGACCCTGTTCGCCCAGCAGCGCCTAAAGCCGGAAGAGGTGATGCCGGAATGGGAAAAGGCCTATGCCGTGCTGGGCACCGAAGCAGATGTCGAGCGCTTCGTGACCACCGCCTGTGAGCGCCTCGGCGCCCCGCTCGCGAAAAAACCCGGCGGGGGCTGGCATGCTCCCCTGCAATACCTGCCGCCCGATCTAAGGGAAAGGCTGGCCGTCGACGATCTGCTCGACCTGCGCCTGATCGACTTTCATTACCCCAGTGCAGCCGGTGCGGTATTCATCCACCGTACCCACCCCCTCGTGAGCCATCTGGCCGACTACCTGGCCGAGCAGGCGTTGGGTGG
>JALVEU010000301.1 GCA_027030565.1 Gammaproteobacteria bacterium
TATCTCAACCTGGCGGTACTGCAAAGCGTCACAGGGGAGCTGGACGCAGCCTTGGCGAATCTGGAGCGTGCCGAGTCCCTGGGCGGCGAGACCCTGCAGACGGTGCTCAACCGTGGGCTTATCGAGGTCAAGCGGGGGCGGCCCGATGCGGCAATGATTCTCTGCCAGCGCTTGTTGGCTGCTCATCCCAATGAACCATTCTTCCTGGAAAGCCTTGAGGCAGTAAAAGCGGCGAAGGGCGACTGGCAGGGCGCTGCGGAGGTCGCGGCACAGATCCTGGCCGTCCGCCCCGACGACAAGGGTGCACTGTGCCGGCGTGCCTATGCGACTGCGCGGAGTGGTGAACTGGATGCCGCCCTGGAAATGCTTGCGCCCTACGACAACCAGGATCCCATAGACTTGGACATCCAGGATACTGTCGCTAGGTGCTTTTCCGAATTTGGCCTGGTCAGGGAGGCGGTCGCACGCTATCGCCGCATCATGGAGGTAGAGCCCTTGCATCCCGGCGCAAATTCTTCGGGCATTTTTCTGCGCCATTATCTACCTGAGGAGCGGGAAGCCGACCTGGTTGCGGATATCCA
Source organism: Gammaproteobacteria bacterium (assembly GCA_027030565.1). GTDB lineage: Bacteria > Pseudomonadota > Gammaproteobacteria > JAJDOJ01 > JAJDOJ01 > JALVEU01. The sequence continues at coordinate 582 of JALVEU010000301.1, forward strand.
ACGCTACATGGCCCAGGAGGAGAAGCGATGGTCTCCCCTGCGGGGCCGCAAATACCGGGGGCACCGCAGGCTCAGAATCGGCTTCGTCTCGGCTGATTTGCGCCGGCATTCCGTGGGCTATTTCATGCGGCCTATCTTCGAGCATCTAGATGGTGCTTGCCAGGATGTCTATGTCTACGACAATGCCAAGGCGCCGGACGATATGACCGAAGCCATGCAACAGCACGTCTCTCACTGGCGACGCATCGAGTCGTTGTCAGATGAAAAGGCAGCATCCCTGATCCAGGAGGACGAGATCGACGTGCTCGTGGATCTCTCCGGCCTGACTTCAGGGCATCGTCTGTCACTGTTTGCCCGTAAGCCTGCTCCGGTACAGGTGACCTGGGTCGGTTATCCTGCAACCACTGGCCTGAGTCGTATGGACTACCGTATCGTAGACGCCTTGACCGACCCGCCCGGTCTTACGGAAAAGTGGTACTCAGAACGGCTGTGGCGTCTGCCAGAGGTCTTCTCCGTCTACGAGCCGCCGCGAGAGGCGCCGGATGTCAGCCCCACGCCCGCGTTGCGAAATGGCCACGTCACCTTCGGCACCTTCAACAATTTCAACAAGCTCAACGACCGGGTCCTCGCCCTTTGGGCCAGGATTCTGCAACGGGTCGAAGGCAGCCGCCTGCTGCTCAAGTCATTTAGCTTCAAGCATGAAGGAACCCGCGACTATGTTTGGGCGTTCTTTGAAAGTCGGGGCATCGGGAAGGGGCGGGTCGATATCCTGCCACCCGACAAGGGGCTGCAGGATCACCTGGCGCGCTACAGTGACATCGACATCGGTCTCGATCCCTTCCCCTACTGCGGAACCACCACGACCTGCGAGGCGCTATGGATGGGGGTTCCGGTGATTTCCCTGGTTGGGGATACCCACCGATCGCGGGTGGGCCTGTCCCAACTGACGGCGATCGGCCTGCCGGAACTCGCGGTGGAGAACGAGGAGACCTATGTGGAAAAGGCGGTGGAGCTGGCAAGCGATGTGCAGGCGCTGGACGGGCTGCGACAGTCGATTCGCGGCTGTATGGCGGATTCCCCCCTGACCGATGCGCCCCGCTTCGTCCGTCATCTGGAGGCGGCCTTTCTGGCAATGGCGGAGGAAAAAGGCATCCGCTGAGTCGGCAGCCGGGGCGGGAGGTCGCAACCGGTTCAGATGTAGTACACGGTCCGCGTCATTACCTTGGAAGCCAGCTTCATCGCCAGGCGCACCGGGCCGGGCAGTTCGATGCCACCATGGGCGAGCGCTTTCTGGCCGTGCTGGATCTCGTCGGTCTTCATCTGTTCGAGGATGGCGCGGGTGCGCCGGTCTTCCGGCGGGATCTCGTCGAGGTGCGACTGCAGGTGGGCCTCCACCTGTTTCTCCGTCTCGGCTACGAAGCCCAGGCTCCAGCGGTCGCCCGCCGCCCCGGCCGCGGCACCGATGGCGAC
>JALVEU010000302.1 GCA_027030565.1 Gammaproteobacteria bacterium
CCCCCGCCGGCCCTGGGAGGCCTGCGGCACCAGCGGCATGAAGCCCCTGGTCAACGGCGGGCTCAACCTCTCGGAGCTCGACGGCTGGTGGGCCGAGGCCTGGCGGCCCGAGGTGGGCTGGGCGCTGGGCGATGGCCGCGAACACGGCGAGGATCCGGGCTGGGACGCGCACGAGGCCACCCAGCTCTACGACCTGCTGGAGCAGCAGGTGATCCCGGCGTTCTACGAACGCGATGCCCACGGCATACCCCGGCGCTGGGTGGCCATGATGCGCGAGAGCATGGCCACGCTGACCCCGCGCTTCTCCAGCAACCGGATGCTGCGCGAATATGTCGAGCACCACTATCTCCCGCTGGCCGAGGCCCACGCGGCGCGGGCGGCCGACCACGCGGCCCTCGCCCGGGACATCGCCCAATGGCAAGAGGCCATCGACCGACACTGGGACCGCCTGCGGTTCGGTAACGTGCATGCCCGGCGCGACGGCGAGCGGCAGGTCTTCGAGGTGGAGGCCTACCTGGACGACCTGCCCGTGGATGCGGTGCGCGTCGAGCTCTACGCCGACCCCCTAGAGCCCGGAGACACCCCCGAGGTCTGGCCCGCCGAGCACGTGGAGCACCTGGCCGGTGCCGTCAACGGCCACCGGTTCCGCTGCGCCTTTCCCACAACGCGGCCGGCCGAGCACTATACCCCGCGCCTGGTGCCCCATCACCCGGCGGTCCGCCTTCCCCTGGAGTGCAATCGCATCCTGTGGCAGCGGTGAGTCGCAGCCCCCACACCGGCAGGAGGCGCCGGGCACATCCCAGATGACGGAAAAATGCCCCCACTATCCCCTCTCCCCCTCGGGGGAGAGGGTTAGGGTGAGGGGGTAGTCGCATGGGCCGCTCGCTCCCTCCCTCACCCTCCCCCGCTTGCGGGGGAGGGAAAACTTGGGCTCGATTCGCAAACTGCGAGGTCCCACCGCTTTCCCTATCCCTCCGCGCGCTCTGTGTTGCATATTTACAAAGAGCCCGCGCAGGGCACGGGGGACGGAGAATGCCTCTTGCTGGAGGCCGAGGTAGAATGAGGTTATGTGTAAGGAGCGCGTACTCTTGTGGCTGTTGCTACTTGGCGCCGCATTGCCAGCCAGTGCGGTGGAGGTGGCCCCGCGCATCAGCGACCGGGAGATCATCGAGGCCCTCGCCCAACTTCGGGAGGGGCAGAAGACCCTGAACGCCCGCATCGACGCCCTGGACCAGAAGATCGACACCGAGGTAGCGGGGCTGCATCAGAAGATCGACATCAAGACAGCGGCGCTGGACCAGAAGATCGAAGCCCAAGGCAAGGCCCTGAACGTGCGTATGGATGCCTTAGAGGCGCGTATCGACGCTCTGGACCAGAAGATCGACACTACGGCGGCGGCGCTGAACGAGAAGATCGATGCCCAGGGGGCCATGATGCAGGCGCGCTTTGCGGACCTGCAGAAGAGCATGGAGCAGAGCATGGGCTACCTCTGGGCCGTGATGGTGGTGATGCTGGCAGGGATCTTCGGGCTGATCGGCTTCGTGGTATGGGACCGCAAGACGGCGCTCAAGCCGCTGGAGCAGCGCATGGTGCGCCTGGAGCAGGAGGTGCATGAGGTGCACACGGAGCTTCAGGCCCAGCATGGCGAGGAAGGCCTGCTGCACCGCATCGTGCAGGCGCTGCGGGCACTTGCGGCCGAGGACGAGCGCATCGCCCGCGTGCTGCGCCAGTGCTCGCTGCTGTAGCCTGCGCCTGGGTGTCCTCCCTACATCCGCGGCGATCCATGCCGCGCCCGTGACCGATCTGTACGGGCGGGTTTGAAACCCGCCCCACCCTGCGCCCGCTGTGTTGAGGCAACGCTGATTGACTGGCTGCGGCGGCGCGCCGACGACCGCCTGCTGGACCTCGCGGACCTGCGGGCGGTCACCGTGGCCCACGGCCCCGCGGGCCGCCCGATCTGCCTGGGGGACGTGGCGCGGTCTACGCCGGGGCCTGCAACTGCTGCAGCCGCTCGGCGTCATGCTGTTCGGCGGCCTCACCGCCGGGAC
>JALVEU010000303.1 GCA_027030565.1 Gammaproteobacteria bacterium
GCCCACGCGATCACCCTTGCCCGTGGCCGGGTTGAACAATTGCACGTTGGAGACGTGTATGGGCATCTCCTTCTCGACGATCCCGCCGGGGTTGCCGGTGTGGGGATTCGCCTTGACGTGCTTCTTCGCCATGTTCAGCCCTTCGACGATCACGCGGTCGTCGTCGAGCACGCGCAACACCGTGCCCCGCCGGCCTTTGTCCTTACCGGCGATGGCGATCACATCGTCACCTTTCTTGATGCGCCTCATGCCCTTGACTCCTCGCCTTGCCTCAGTTCCTTCACAGCACTTCCGGCGCCAGCGAGATGATCTTCATGAACCGCTCCGTACGCAGCTCACGCGTCACCGGCCCGAAGATCCGTGTACCGATGGGCTGTAGCTGGTTGTTGAGCAACACGGCGGCGTTGCCGTCGAAGCGAATCAAAGACCCATCTGGACGACGCACGCCCTTGGCCGTACGCACCACCACCGCGTTGTACACATCGCCCTTCTTGACCCGACCGCGGGGCATGGCATCCTTGACGCTGACCTTGATCAGGTCGCCGATGCCCGCATACCGCCGCTTGGACCCACCCAGCACCTTGATGCACTGCACCTTGCGTGCGCCACTGTTGTCGGCCACGTCCAAAACGGTCTGCATCTGAATCATCGTTGCGCCCCTGTCACTCTACCGCCGCACTCAGCCGGTGGCCCGCTCCACCACCTCCACCAAGGTCCACGCCTTGGTCTTGGAGATGGGCCGACATTCGCGAATGCGCACCACGTCCCCTTGCCTGCAGATGTTCTCAGCATCGTGCACGTGCAGTTTCGTGGAACGGCGGATGTACTTGCCGTAGAGCGGATGACGCACCTGGCGTTCCACCAGCACGGTCACCGTCTTGTCCATCTTGTCACTGATCACACGCCCCAGGACCGTGCGCTGCACTTTCTGCTCTTCGCTCATGGCCTCTCACCCCGGACGCGCCGTTCGTTGAGGATGGTCTTGATGCGCGCAATGTCTTTGCGCAGCTTGCCGAACTGGTGGGGGCGGGGAAACTGACCCGCTCCGCGCTGCATGCGCAGCATGAACTGCTCGCGCCGCTTGGCCAGCAACTCCTGATGCAGCTCCGCATCCGACATCTTCCGCAGCTCGCTGGTATTCATCCTGCTCGACCCGTATCCGTTATCGACTCACATGGGTTGGCGGGTCACGAAGGCCGTCTTCACCGGCAGTTTGGCCGAAGCCCGGCGAAAGGCCTCGCGCGCCACGTTCTCTGGGACACCTTCGATCTCGTACAACATCCTTCCCGGCTGTACCTTCGCCACCCAGTACTCCACATTGCCCTTGCCCTTGCCCATGCGGACCTCCAGTGGCTTCTTGGTGACCGGCACGTCTGGAAAAATGCGGATCCACAATTTGCCACCACGCCGGACGTGGCGCGTGATGGCGCGCCGCGCAGCCTCGATCTGACGCGCGGTGATCCGTGCACGACCCAGGCTCTTGAGACCGTACTCACCGAAACTCACCCGGTTCGCCGACAGGGCAAGCCCCCGGTTCCGGCCCTTCTGCTGTTTCCTGAACTTGGTTCTTTTCGGTTGCAACATGGCTCGCTCACGCCCCCTCAGCCGGCCCGCGCCGCCTCAGTGTTTGGCCGCCTGGGCCTTGCCGGCCGTCTTCGCCTCGCTCCGCTTGGCCTCCAGGTCGAACACCTCGCCCTTGAAAATCCACACCTTCACGCCAATCACACCGTAGGTGGTGTTCGCCTCGGCGAACCCGTAGTCGATGTCTGCCCGCAGCGTATGGAGCGGGACGCGCCCTTCCCGGTACCACTCACTGCGTGCGATTTCCGCGCCCCCGAGCCGGCCTGCTACCTGGACCTTGACCCCGTGTGCACCGAGTCGCATGGCGTTGCCCACGGCCCGCTTCATGGCGCGGCGGAACATGATTCGCCGCTCGAGCTGTTGGGCAATGCCCTCGGCCACCAGCTGCGCCTCCAGCTCCGGCTTGCGGACCTCTTCGATCCCGATCCGCACCTCTTTGATGGGCAAGCCCAGACGCCGTGCCACCTCGACGCGCAAGGCCTCCACGTCCTCGCCTTTCTTGCCGATGACGACCCCTGGACGCGCCGTGAAGATGGTGATGAAGGCGGAGTTGGCCGGTCGCTCGATCTGGACGCGGCTCACCGAGGCGTGCGCGAGTTTCTTCTTGATGAAGTCGCGAATCTCCAAGTCCGCAATGAGGTTGCGGGCGTAGCCGCCGCGCTCTGCGTACCACTTGGAGTTCCAGTCGGTGGCTACACCGAGCCGAAACCCGATCGGATGTACCTTCTGCCCCATGAGCCGAATCTTCCTTCCAGTTCAAATAGTTATTCGTCCGCCACCATCACGGTGATGTGGCTCGTCCGCTTCAGGATCCGGTTGGCCCGGCCCTTGGCGCGCGGGCGAATGCGCTTCAGCGTCGGCCCTTCGTCCACATAAACCCGCGAGACCCGCAGCTCGTCCACGTCAAGACCTTCGTTGTGCTCGGCGTTGGCGATGGCCGACTCCAGGACCTTCTTGACGATGCCAGCACCTTTCTTCGGGCTGTAAGTGAGGATTTGCAGCGCATGCTCCACGGGCAGTCCGCGGATCTGATCCACCACCAGCCGGCACTTCTGCGGCGAGATCCTCGCGTATCTCAACTTCGCCGAAACTTCCATCGCGTCGCCTTCCCCCATGCCCGTGCGCCTCAGCGCTTGCCCTTGGCCTTCCGATCCGCCGCGTGGCCGCGGAACGTCCGGGTCACCGCGAATTCGCCCAGCTTGTGACCCACCATGTTCTCCGAGACCAGTACCGGCACGTGCTGGCGTCCGTTGTGCACCGCGATGGTGAGCCCCACCATCTCGGGCACGATCATGGAGCGCCGCGACCAAGTCTTAATGGGCCTGCGGTCGTTCTTCGCCGCGGCCTCACGCACCTTCTTCATCAGGTGCTCATCCACGAAAGGGCCTTTTTTCAGTGATCTGGGCACGTCTCAGCCTCTCGTCCCGTCAAGATTTCCGTCTACGCACGATGAACTTGTCCGTGCGTTTGTTCTTGCGCGTCTTGTGCCCCTTGGTGGGCACGCCCCAGGGGCTCACCGGGTGCCGGCCGCCGGAGGTCCGGCCTTCCCCGCCGCCGTGCGGATGATCCACCGGGTTCATGGCTACCCCACGCACCGTGGGGCGAACACCCCGCCACCGCGATGCGCCGGCCTTGCCGAGCTTCTCCAAATTGTGCTCGGCGTTGCCCACCTCGCCGATGGTGGCGCGGCACTCGGCCAGCACCTTGCGCATCTCGCCCGAGCGCAACCGCAGCGTCGCATAGGCGCCCTCGCGGGCCACCAGCTGGGCGCTGGCGCCGGCCGCGCGTGCCAGTTGCGCGCCCTTGCCGGGCTTCATCTCGATGGCGTGCACCACCGTACCCACGGGGATGTTGCGCAGGGGAAGGGCATTCCCAGGCTTGATGGGTGCCTCCCGCCCCGAGATCACCTCGCCCCCCGCAGCCAGACCCTTGGGCGCCAGGATGTACCGACGCTCGCCGTCTGCGTAGAGCAGCAGCGCCAGGTTGGCGGTGCGATTGGGGTCGTACTCCAAACGCTCCACCCTGGCGGGGATCCCGTCCTTGTCGCGGCGGAAATCCACGATCCGGTAGCGCTGTTTATGCCCACCACCACGATGGCGCGTGGTAATCCGACCCGCGTTGTTACGCCCGCCGCTCTTGGTCTTCTTCGCCACGAGGGGCCGGTAGGGCTCACCCTTGTGAAGGCCCTCCTGCACCACCTTGACGACGAACCGCCGCCCGGGACTGGTCGGTTTTGCCTTGATCACCGCCATGATCGTCGTTCCTAGCTCTCCATACCCGTGAGGTCGATGTCGTAGCCCGGCTCGAGCGTGACATAGGCCTTCTTCCAGTCGGAACGGCGCCCCATGCGCTGCCCGAACCGCTTGGCCTTGCCCCGCGTGTTCACGATGCGCACCGCCTGCACCTTCACCTCGAAGAGTTGTTCCACGGCCCTGCGCACCTCCGGCTTCGTCGCGTCGGCTGCCACCTTGAACACATGTTGCCGTGCCGCATCGGCGAGCCGCGTGCTTTTCTCCGAGACGTGCGGGCTGAGCAAGACCTGCAGCAGTCGTTCCTCGTTCATGCGAGCCACTCCTCGACCTTGCGCAACGCTTCGACCGTCATCAGGACCTTATCCCTCGACAACAGATTCACCGGGTTAAGCTCATGCGGTTCCACCACGTCCACACCGACCAGGTTTCGTGCGGCAAGGCCCAGCTCACGGTTCACCTCAGGGACCACGATCAGCACCGAGGACAGGTCCAGCTCTTGGAGCCGGGCCACCAGCTCCCGTGTCTTCGGCGCCTCGATCGCGAAGCCCTGCATCACGACCAGGCGCTCCGTGCGCACCAGTTCTGAAAGGATCGAGCGCATCGCGGCCCGATACATTTTCTTGTTCAGCTTCTGGCGGTGATTGCGCGGCCGCGCTGCAAAGGTCACACCACCACCCCGCCACAGCGGACTGCGAATAGAACCCGCACGCGCCCGCCCGGTACCCTTTTGCCGCCAGGGCTTCGCCCCCCCGCCCCGGACATCGGAGCGGCTCTTCTGGGCCTTGGTCCCGGCACGCCCGCCTGCGAGGTACGCAGTGACGGCCTGATGCACCAGGGGCTCGTTGAACGCCGCCCCGAACGCACCCTCGGCCAACTGTACGGCCTCACCGGAGTCTACCGTCCTCACCTCCATGGCCGTCACCCTCTCGCCTTGACCGTGGGGGTGACGATCACGTCACCCATCTTCGCCCCGGGGACCGCCCCTTTGATGAGGAGCAACGAGCGCTCCGGGTCGACGCGCACGATCTCCAGGTTCTGCACCGTGGCCCGGACGTTGCCCATCTGGCCAGCCATCCGCTTGCCCTTGAACACCCGACCTGGGGTCTGACACTGCCCCACGGAACCGGGAGCCCGGTGTGACACCGAGTTGCCGTGCGTGGCGTCTTGGCTGCGGAAATTATGGCGCTTGATGGTCCCCTGGAAGCCCTTGCCCTTGCTCGTCCCCGTCACGTCCACCTTCTGGCCTGGCTGGAACAGGTCCACCTTCAGCTCCATGCCCGGGGCGAGATCGGCGCCCTCGTCCTGCCTGAGACGAAACTCCCAGAGACCACGCCCGGGCTCGACCCCCGCCTTGGCGAAATGGCCAGCCACGGGGCGCGTCACGCGTGAAGCCCGGCGCGTGCCGACGGTCACCTGGACCGCGCGGTAACCATCCCGATCCTCCGTGCGCACCTGGGTGACACGGTTGGGCTCCACGTGAACCACGGTCACCGGGATGGAACGGCCGTCTTCCGAGAACACCCGGGTCATCCCAATCTTTCTTCCCACCAATCCCAGCGTCATCGTCACGTCGTCCGTACTGTTCGGCCCGCTTTAGCGTTCGTGGCCCGGTGCAGAGCGTCCTGCACCGGGCCACGGGAAGCGCGAGATTATGACAGAAACCTCGCCGATATGGAACCGGCCTTCAGGCCTGCATCAAAAGGCCTCGCGGCCTGACAGCGGCGGGCCCAACCTCAATCGAAGACAGGTCCGCAGGCCTGAGGCCGGGCGCTGCGGTACACCAAAGATCACCCCAGTTTGATCTGCACGTCCACACCGGCTGGAAGATTCAAGCGCATCAACGCATCCACGGTCTTGTCCGTGGGTTCGAGAATCTCCATGAGCCGTTTGTGGGTGCGGATCTCGTACTGGTCCCGCGCATTCTTGTTCACATGCGGCGAGATCAGCACAGTGAACCGCTCCTTGCGCGTGGGCAGGGGAATGGGCCCCTTCACCAACGCCCCACTCTTCTTTGCCGTATCCACGATCTCCTGTGCCGAACGATCGATCACACGGTGGTCGAAGCCCTTGAGGCGTATGCGGATGCGCTGACTCGCTGCCATTTTCTGCTGACTCTCTACTGTGCTACTGCGTTGAAGGCCGGATACACCCGGTATGTGGGTGTGCTACTCCAGGATCTTGGTGACCACGCCGGCGCCCACCGTACGCCCGCCCTCACGGATCGCAAACCGCAAACCCTCCTCCATGGCAATCGGCGCAATCAGCGACACCGTCATCTTCACATTGTCTCCCGGCATCACCATCTCCACCCCCTCGGGCAAATCCACCGAGCCGGTCACATCCGTGGTCCGAAAATAAAACTGCGGCCGATACCCCGTGAAAAACGGCGTGTGCCGCCCTCCCTCTTCCTTGGACAATACATACACCTCGGCCTCAAACTTGGTGTGCGGCGTGATCGACCCCGGCTCGGCCAACACCTGACCTCGCTCCACCTCGTCTCGCTTGGTACCACGCAGCAATACACCCACATTGTCCCCCGCCACCCCTTCGTCGAGCAGCTTGCGGAACATCTCCACACCCGTCACCGTGGTCTTCTGCGTCTCCCGAAGACCTACAATCTCGACCTCATCACCAACCTTCACCTTGCCGCGCTCAATCCGGCCCGTCACCACCGTGCCGCGCCCACTGATGCTGAACACGTCTTCAATCGGCATCAAAAACGGCTGGTCAATCGGCCGATCCGGCTCCGGAATATATTCGTCCATCACCTCCATCAGCTTCAGGATCGACGGCACCCCAATCTCGGACTCGTCTCCCTCCAAGGCCTTCAACGCCGATCCCACCACAATCGGTACGTCATCCCCAGGAAACTCGTACTGGTTGAGCAGATCCCGGACCTCCATCTCCACCAGCTCCAACAGCTCCGGGTCGTCCACCATGTCCGCCTTGTTCATGTACACCACAACATACGGAACCCCCACCTGACGCGCCAACAAAATATGCTCGCGCGTCTGCGGCATCGGCCCATCCGCCGCCGACACCACCAAAATGGCTCCGTCCATCTGCGCCGCTCCCGTGATCATGTTCTTCACATAGTCCGCATGACCCGGACAGTCCACATGCGCATAATGACGCTTCGGCGTCTCGTACTCCACATGCGCCGTGGCAATCGTGATCCCTCGCGCTCGCTCCTCCGGCGCATTGTCAATCTGATCGTACGCCTTGAAATCCGCCCCCTGAAACTTCTCCGCACTCACCTTCGTCAACGCCGCCGTCAGCGTCGTCTTCCCATGGTCCACATGACCAATCGTCCCCACATTCACATGCGGCTTCGTGCGCTCAAACTTTTCTTTGGCCATCGTCAAATATCCACTGTCGGTTGTCCTTCAAGAAGCCGATCCCTCGCTGCGGCGGCGTGCGGCCCAGTGAGACATGCGGGCTACCACACCGGCGTCTCGATCATGCAATACGTCTTGGGGCGGATGCCCGTCCAAGCACCCGCCCCGGAGGCGGCGTCAAGCCGCACACCTCGCTTCCGTATGGAGCCCATAACCGGACTTGAACCGGTGACCTCTTCCTTACCAAGGAAGTGCTCTACCGACTGAGCTATATGGGCCGAAATCGCTTCGGGCCGCCTGCGAGCCACGACGACCCGACTCACATGGAGCGGGTGAAGGGAATCGAACCCTCATCATCAGCTTGGAAGGCTGAGGTTCTACCATTGAACTACACCCGCAGACCCAGTAAAGATTCTTCCGATACCGCCTGCAAAACACGCCAAATACCGGCTGCGGCTCGCCCTTGCTGGCTCCTTCACCCACCCGAAGCACGGCTCCGGATGCCTCCATACAGCCTGTGGCCGACCTCCCGAGACTCGTCTTCGGTCCGCCAAGGACCCTCGTGCCCACGGTCCCCAATTTTCTGTACCGGTTGTCCCGCATGGCCGAGCGGTGGGCCCACGTCCACCCTGACGCAAACGCTGGTGGAGGGGGGAGGATTCGAACCTCCGAAGGCTGAGCCAGCAGATTTACAGTCTGCCCCCTTTGGCCACTCGGGAACCCCTCCCGGAAAGCTGGAGGATTCTGCTGCAGCCCGCCAGGGATGTCAACCGCCCATCGGAGGCGTCGCGGGAGCGTGGACCGATCGAGCTCAACAGACGCATAACTGCAAGGTCACCGCGACGCCGATCACGAAACCCGTGCCTCGCATGGCCCCGGGAAGCGAAGCACTGGTAGGATGGGCACGCCGCTCCGGCTCCCGCCGCCGCAGGATCCGGCAACCTACCT
>JALVEU010000304.1 GCA_027030565.1 Gammaproteobacteria bacterium
GCGCCAGCCGCCCGGCCTCCTCGTGGAGCCGCGCTGCCTCGGCGCCCAACTCGCCCATGTCCCCAAGGATCAGCCAGGGCTCCCCCGGTCCTTCGCACAGCGCCTCGATTCCGGCGGCCAGGGAGGCGGGATTGGCGTTGTACGTGTCATCGAGCAGCCACGCACCGCCCCGGGCCGCCAGCAGCGTCAGCCGTCCGGGCACGGGACCGACCCGCTCCAAACCCTTTGCAACGGCTTCCAGCGGGGCCCCCGCCGCCAGCGCCGCCGCCGTGGCGGCAAGCGCGTTGAGCCGATTGTGGCGCCCGGAAAGGCGCAGACGCACCTGCAGCGGACCCTGCGGTGAAGCGATGTGCAGCAGGCCGGCCTCCGGCCCGTCCTCTCCGCGCACTTCAGCTTGGGGATGGAAACCGAAGCGCATCCGCGTCCGGGCCTTGGTCAGCGCCTCCCAGATCGCGCTATGGGGATCGTCGGCGTTGAATACGGCGACCCCCCCGCTCTGCAGGGCGCCGAAGATCTCCCCCTTGGCACGGGCCACGCCCGCCACGCTCCCGAAACCCTCAAGATGCGCGGGCCCGGCGTTGTTCACCAGGGCGACGTCCGGCCCGGCCAGGTCTGCGAGATAGGCGATCTCCCCGGGGTGGTTGGCTCCCATCTCCACCACGGCGAAGCGATGCTCCGGCCCCAGCTCCAACAGCGTGAGAGGGACCCCGATGTGGTTGTTGAGATTGCCCCGCGTGGCCCATGTCGGCCCCACATGCTCCAGGATGGAGGCGCAGAGGGTCTTGACCGTGGTCTTGCCATTGCTCCCGGTCAGGGCCACCACCCGCAGCTCCAGCCGCCGGCGCCAGGCCCGCGCGAGCCGTCCCAGGACCTGTACGGTATCGTCCACCACGACCTGGGGTAGCGCCGTGGAGACCCGACGCTCCACCACCAGCGCGGCCGCGCCGGCCGCTCGCGCCAGCTCGGTCAGATCGTGGGCGTCGTGACGCGGTCCCCTCAAGGCCACGAACAGCGCCCCGGGCGTGAGGGTCCGTGTGTCCGTGGAGACGCCGCGCACGGGCACGTCGGCGCCGATCAGTCGTCCCTGCGCCCAACCGGCCACCTGGGAGAGCGTGCCGTGCATCATGGCCCCACCTCGTGCAACAAGGCGGCGACCGCCTCGCGGTCGCTGAAACGCACCACCTCGGCCCCGAAGTCCTGGGTGCCCTCGTGTCCCTTGCCCGCCACGAGCACGGCATCCCCAGGACCGGCCAGCTCCAGGGCCGTGGCGATGGCCTGGGCCCGGTCGTGGATCACCTGCACGGCCTCCGGATGGCGGGTCCCGGCCAGGATCTCGCGCACGATGGCCTCCGGCCGCTCGTCGCGCGGGTTGTCGTCGGCAAGGATCACGCGGTCGGCCAGGCGCTCGGCCACCGCACCCATCAGGGGACGCTTGCCCCGATCCCGGGAGCCGCCGCAGCCGAATACACAGAAGATCCGCCCGGAGACGTGGGCGCGCAGGGCGCGCAAGGCCTGCTCCAAGGCGGCCGGAGTGTGCGCATAGTCCACCACCGCCAGCGGGCGGCCGGGGGCCCTGAAGGGCTCCATGCGACCGGGGACCGGGCGCAGCGCCTGCAGCCGGCGTGCCGCCTCGTCCGCATCCAGCCCCAGCGCCAGGAGCACCGCGAACACCAGGCCGGCGTTCTGGGCGTTGAACCGCCCCAGCAGGGGCAGATCCAGGCCCAAACGCCGCCCCGCCCAGTGCAGGCCCAGTCGCAGGCCCCCGGGCAGGGGTTCGGCCTCGACGCCCACGCAAGGAATGCCGAGAGCGGGCGGCGCACCGAAGGCAACGCCGGTCACCGCCAGCCGCCCCGTCAGTCGCCGGGCCCAGCTCTGCCCGCGGGGATCGTCGAGATTGAACACCGCATGGCGCAGATCGGCCATCTCGAACAAGCGCGCCTTGGCCCTTGCGTAACGCTCCAGATCGCCGTGGTAGTCCAAGTGATCCCGGGTGATATTGGTGAGCACCGCCACTTCGAAGGCGACGCCCGCCACCCGATCCTGGTCCAGGGCGTGGGAAGAGACCTCCATGGCGACGCCCCGGGCACGCTGCTGGGCGAACGCGGCCAGCAGGGCCTGTAGATGGATGGCGTCCGGGGTCGTATGCCGGGTCGCCCGCATGCGCCCGGGAAAACCGGCCCCCAGGGTGCCGATCACCCCGAAGGGCGCCGTCTGGGCGTGCATGGCCTGCGCCAGGAACGTGCTCACCGAACTCTTGCCGTCGGTCCCGGTCACGCCCACCACACGGAGCCGTCGGCTGGGGTCGTCATAGAATCGCGCGGCGATCCGCCCCACGTGCCGGCGCAGCTCCGGAACGGGCCGGGCCCACGCCCCTTCGGGAGGCGGCCCCGCCCAGCCCTGCGGGTCCCAGAGCACACCCACGGCCCCACGCCGAAGGGCCTCCGGCCAATGGGCGAGACCATGACCCCGAGCCCCGTTGACGGCCAGGAACAAATCGCCGGGGCGCACGCGCCGGCTGTCCTGGGCCAGCCCGCTGACCTCCAGACCGGGCCAGGGCCCCGGCAGCAGCGGCCCGAGCAGATCCTCCAGGGACCGGCCGCGCGGGTGCACACCCTGCGCCATCATGCCGGGCCCTCCCGAGTCGCACGGCCGGCCTGCAGGTGCTCCACCGCGTCGGGCGGAACGTTGAGCAGCCGCAGTGCTCCGGCCATCACCTCGGCGAACACCGGGGCCGCGGCCTGTCCCCCGAAGTGCTGCTTCGGCACGGGCTCGTCGATCACCACCACGGCCACCAGCGCCGGCCGACTGGCCGGAACCATCCCCGCGAACAAGGCGAGGTAGCGCTTGGCCGCATAACCACCGGCCTCTGACTTGTGCACGGTCCCCGTCTTGCCCGCCACCCGATAGCCGGTCACGGCCGCCCTTGGCGCGGTTCCCTCGGCCCCCACCACGCCCTCGAGCATCCTGCGCACCTGGCGCGCCACGCGCGCGGGCAACACGCGCTCGGCCGTGGGCGGCTCATCCGTGCGCAAGAAGGTGGCCGGCACCAGCAGTCCGTCTGTAGCCAGTACGGCGTAAGCGCGGGCCAGCTGCAGCGCGGTGACCGAGAGCCCGTAGCCGAAGGCCAGCGTGGCCTGTTCCACGCGGCGCCAATCCTGGAAGTCGCGCAGCACACCGGTGGCTTCTCCGGGAAATCCGCTGTCCGTGCCGCTGCCAAAGCCCACCTGGTGGAATATGCCCCAGAGCTGCTCCGGGGGCAGTTCCAGGGCGAGCTTGGCGGCCCCGATGTTGCTCGACTTGACGAGGATGCGCCCGAGACTGCAGGGGCCATAGTCGTGCATGTCGCGGATGGTGTGACGGCTGATCCGCCACCATCCCGGCGAAGTGTCCACGACGTGATCCGGGTCGTAGCGGCCGCTGGCCAGGGCAGCCGCGATGGTGAACGGCTTGACGGTGGAACCCGGCTCGAAGACGTCGGTCACCGCCCGGTTGCGGGTGCGACCGGGCCTGCGGTCGGCTGGATTGTTGGGGTTGAAGGAGGGCTGATTGACCATGGCCAGCACCTCTCCGGTGCGCGGGTCGATCACCACCAGGCTGCCCCCGCGGGCGCCCACCCGCTGCACCCCGCGCTTGAGCGCCCGATAGGCCAGATATTGGATGCGTTGGTCGATGCTCAACGTGAGGTCCCGGCCCGGCTGCGGCGCCCGCACCTGGGCCACGTCGGCCACCACGCGGCCCCGGCGATCGCGCAACACGCGTTTTTCCCCGGGGATACCGCGCAGCCACCGATCGTAGGCCAGCTCCAGCCCCTCTTGACCACGGTCTTCGATGTCCGTGAAGCCGAGAACGTGCGCGGTGATCTCGGCGCTGGGGTAGTAGCGGCGGTATTCGCGCTGCAGATAGACCCCGGTCACACCCAACGCGCGCACCTGGGCGGCCCGTTCCGGCGGCAGATGCCGCGCCACGTAGACGAAGCGGCGCTGCGCGCGTGCCTCCAGAGTCTGATACAAGGCCCGTGCATCCCTGCCCAGAGCACGCGCCAGCCGGGCGATCTGCTCACGGGCCGACGGCCGACCGTCGGTGCCGCCCGAAGCGAACAGGGCCTTGGGATCCACCCAGACCGAGTCCACAGGCGTACTGACGGCCAGGGGCTCTCCGGAGCGGTCCAGGATCGCCCCTCGATGAGCCTGGAGCGGAACTCGCCGCAGGTGCCGGGCATCGGCCTCGGACTGCAGGAACGCACGCTCGTACGCCTGGAGGAAGAAGGCACGTGCCCCCAGCCCCAGAACCACCAGCGCGACGAGCCCCAGGACCAGCCTGCGGCGCCACGGCACGACATCGACGGCTTGCGGCTTCACGGCATGATCACCTGCATCTGATCGGCCTGCACTTGGTGCATCTTCAGGCGTTGGCGTGCGATGCGTTCCACTTGGGCATACTCGGACAGGCTGGCCTCCTCCAGACGCAACCGCCCCCACTCGGCCTCCAGTTCGTCGGCCATCGCCCGCAGGTGCTCCAGCTCACCGAAACGCACCCGATTCTCCTGCTCGTACACCACCACGGCCACGGCGCTGCCCACCGCCAGCGCGAGCAATGCCGCCGCCAGCCACAACTCGGCCTTCACCGCCGGCGCTCCGCCACCCGCAGGCGTGCGCTCCTGGCCCTGGGATTGTGCTGGCACTCCTGCGCGCTGGGCCGGACCAGGCCACCGATGATGCGCAGGCGGCCGGCGGTTGTTGCGCCCGTGACCGGCAGCCGCCGGGGCGGGGCCTCCCCCTGGGCGTGTCGACGCAGGAAACGCTTCACGATGCGGTCCTCGATGGAATGGAAGCTGATGACCACCAGCCGTCCTCCGGGCGACAAGACCTCCAGGGCCTGCTCCAGACCCGATTCCAGCTCCTCGAGTTCCCGGTTGACCTGGATGCGGATGGCTTGAAACGTGCGCGTGGCCGGATGGTGACGGCAACGGCCGGGGACCGCCCCAGCCACGATGGCCGCCAAGCGACCCGTGGTGGCGATGGGCGCGTGAGCGCGTTCCCGAACGATGGCCCGGGCAATCCGGCCGGCGTGCGGCTCCTCCCCGTAGTCGCGCAGGACCCGGACAAGCTCGTCCAGCCCCACCCGGGCGATCCACGCCGCAGCGGACTCACCGCTGTCCGGGTCCATGCGCATGTCCAAGGGGCCATCCTGTCGAAATCCGAACCCGCGCCGGGGATCGTCGAGCTGGGGCGACGAAACCCCGAGATCCATCAGCACGCCGTCGAGTGCTCCCGCCACGCCCCACGCCCGGGCAAAGGACGCGAGTGCGCTGAACGGAGCCTGGGCCGCCACGAACCGTGCCTCAGCGGCCTGCAGCTCCCGGGCCGCGGCAAAGGCCTCGGGATCCCGATCCAAGGCATACAGCCGCCCCTGGGGACCCAGTCGGGCCAGAATCGCACGCGCATGGCCGCCACGGCCGAAGGTACAGTCCAGATACCGCCCGTCAGGACGCACGCCGAGCTCTTGAAGGGCCTCGGCGAGCAGTACCGGCTGGTGCAGCGCCATGCGGGCCTCTGCCATGGGCCACTGGGCCCCATCATCCCATTCAGATCGACAAGCTGGCCAAAGCCTCATTGAATTGCTCCGAGGCACTGCCTTCGTTCATCCACTGCTCGCGCTGTGCGGCCCACGCCGCCTCGTCCCACAGCTCGAACTTGTTGCCCTGCCCGATGAGCACGATCTGACGGCCCAGGCCAGCCACCTGTCTCAACGGACCCGGAATCAGCAGTCGACCTTGTCCATCGAGCTCGCATTCCGTGGCATGGCCCAACAACAGGCGCTGGATCGCACGAACTGCGGGATTCATGGAGGGGAGCTTCATCAGCTCGTTTTCGATGACCTCCCAGTTGGGCAGCGGGTAGATGAGCAGGCAGCCATCCCGATCGAGGGTCACGATGAGCTTGCCACCGCAGCAGGCCATGAGCTGGTCGCGGTAGCGCGCCGGCATCGCCATACGCCCCTTGGCGTCGAGACTGAGGTTGGCAACCCCTCGGAACAATCCGCCTCCCTTGCGCGGGGCTTATTCCACTTTCTACCACTTTTCCCCACCCGCACGCCCTTTATAGGTAGACGGATGCCACGTGTCAACCGAAAGCCTCGAAAAAATCTTTCGTCAAGACAAAGGGTTAGGAAGAGTTTTACACACACGGAAAGGGGTGATTCCGGGGGTCTGCTCAGTCTCTTGAGGGGCAGACTTAAGAGACTACATTAAGTATTTTCCCCAGTATGGACGGTAGCATCCGGCCGACGTGGGGAAAGGTGGAAGAAGGGGGACACCGGGAGCCGGCCTGTAAGCCGGGTTCTGTCGAGAACAGCCATTCATCTGGGACATGCGTCACCGCATGCCTCGAGCGACCTACCCGGGAGCCGTGCGGGCCACACGCTCGCTCCCCTATTTGGTCTTGCTCCAGGTGGGGTTTGCCGTGCCGCCCGTGTTACCACGGACGCGGTGCGCTCTTACCGCACCCTTTCACCCTTGCCTGTGCCGTGCCGGCAGGCGCCGGCAGGCCATCGGCGGTCTGCTCTCTGTGGCACTTTCCGTCGGCTCACGCCGCCCAGGCGTTACCTGGCACCCTGCCCTGTGGAGCCCGGACTTTCCTCCCCCGGCGCAACGCGCCGGGAGCGGCTGCTCGGCCGACTCCCGATGCAGTTCAAGTATATCAGAGCGCCGCCGCCACAAGTCCGTTTCATTTTCAAGATCAGTGCGTTCCACAGCCGCCGGTGACCGCTCCTCCGAAACGTGCTCAGTCGTGATCGGGGGCCTGACCCTGCAGCCGCAGCGCCAGTGCATAGAGCCGGTTGCGGGGCAGCCCGGTGAACGCGGACACCAGCGATGCCGCGCGGCGTGGAGGGAGTTCCGCGAGCGCCATATGGAGGAGGCGCTCGGCCTCGGCCGGGATCGCCTCGGCGTCCGGCGGGGGCGCTGCGCCCACCACGAGGACGAACTCGCCGAGCCGCTGCTCCGGATCACGCCGAACGCGCGCTGCCACGGTGGCGATAGAGCCTCGAAGGAGCGTTTCGTGGCGTTTGGTGAGCTCACGGGCCAGCACCATGGGCCGGGCGGGACCCAGGACCACCTCGAAATCCGCCAGTGCCTCACACACCCGGTGCGCCGCCTCATAGAAGACCAGGGTCACCGGCAGGACAGCGAGCTCCTGGAGACGCGCACGCCGGGCGGCCCCCTTCGCGGGGAGAAAGCCGGCGAAGAAAAAGCGATCCGCAGGCAACCCCGACACCGAAAGGGCCGCGATGGCTGCACAGGGCCCGGGCACCGGGCTCACCTGCACCCCCGCCGCCGCGGCCGCCCGCACCAGCACGTAGCCCGGATCGCGAATCAGTGGCGTGCCGGCATCGGCCACCAGGGCCCCCTGGTCACCGTCTCGCAAGCGCTGCACCAGC
Organism: Gammaproteobacteria bacterium; assembly: GCA_027030565.1. Classification (GTDB taxonomy): domain Bacteria; phylum Pseudomonadota; class Gammaproteobacteria; order JAJDOJ01; family JAJDOJ01; genus JALVEU01. The sequence continues at coordinate 7,438 of JALVEU010000304.1, forward strand.
TCCTGGCTGCGACGCTCCTCGTTGTGGCGATGCAGACTGACCATGGGCGTGTGGATCCCATAGTGCGCGAGGAGCTTGCGGGTGTGCCGGGTGTCCTCCGCCGCGATCCAGTCCACCTCGGCCAGCGTCGCGCGCGCCCGCAGGGTGAAATCGGCGAGATTGCCGATGGGCGTGGCCACCACGAAGAGGGTGCCGGCGGCGTTTGACACGTTGAGACCTGCTTCGGATACTGCGGCGATCCACTCCATTGTGATGGAAAATGCCCGTGAGAATCATCCTGGTGGCCGCCCTGGCCACGGCCCTGTTGTCGGCCTGCGGATTGGCACCCACCCGCTGGGAACCGCCGCCTGAGGTGCACCGGGCAGCGGCCCTGGCCGCACAGGGACGCGTGGAGGAGGCCGCGGCCCTCTACTGGGCGTCCGCCCAGCGGGCGCCGCGAGCCGAGGCCTTCGATCTGCGACTGCGGGCCATCGAGACCCTGCTCACTCCCGAGACCTCGGCCCGGGCGGAAGACTATCTGGGGCGTATCGAGCGTGAAGGGCTCTCGGCGGACCAACGGCTGCGCCTGCAGCTCGCCGAA